>JAATVM010000219.1 GCA_014523495.1 Nitrososphaerales archaeon TH1920 | reverse complement strand
GCACAGCTGAAAATGCCACAGCTAATGCAACAGGAGCAGCAGTCAGCGGGGGACAAAATATTGTTAGCACAGCTGAAAATGCCACAGCTAATGCAACAGGAGCAGCAAGCAATCAAAGTGAGAGTAACCCAATTCTGGATGCATTAAAAAATATCTTCGGCGGAATCATGGAAAATAAGTGAATTCTTGTCGCATTTGCGACGAGTCATATTTTTATTTAGATTCGATTCTTATTTGACGTTAGAAAATGGAACGTACGTGATATTACAAGTTATCAATTATTGACCGCAAATTTTCTGGAATTTCGGGGACCATCCCCGTATGACTTTCATTATTTTGGAGTTTATCTTGCCCGATTCTACGAATCTTTTGCGTTGCTATCAGTGTATCCACTGTAGATTCTATTTGTTTGGGAGAAAAATATTCTCTTAGTTTTATTTTTAGAATTTCTTCTGAATCATATTTATATATGCAGTGCTGTATCAGCAATAATCTTTCCTCAAATGAAAAATCAGACATATAGAATAATCAAATCCAAATAAATAAAAATCAATCTCTTATTTTAATCATTTTTTAGTGCTCTCATAAAGGTAACAATACATGTATTAATCTGTATTATCGTTATAGCTTGTGATAAATGCGTCTAGTAATGAAGTTTGGAGGCACTGCCGTTGATTCAGGAAAAAAAATAGTCCATATTACTAATTTAATAAAGTCTTATCATGATAAAGGTAACGAAATAGTTGGAGTTTTTTCTGCAGTAACAGGAATGACTGATGAAATCCTAAACATTTCCGGATATATTCTAAAACGTGATAAAAAAAAGATTAAAGATTTTATTAACAAGACCAGATCAATACATGTAGATATCATACATACTTCCATCAAAAATAAGAGCTACAAAGCCGAGGTCCTCCAAGTTGTAGAAGTTCTCTTAAAAGAAATGGAGAACATACTGAATGGTTTAGTGCTGCTAACCGAAGTAACCGAAAAAGCCTTAGACCACCTACTGTCCTTTGGTGAACGACTTTTAACTCCCATAATTTCGTATTCTTTATTAGATAAGGGCATTGATTCCGTATACTTAACTGGCCAGGAAGTTGGTATTTTGACTGATTCAAAATTTGGACAGGCGCGACCTCTAATCGACACAACCAAAATTCGTGTAAAGTATCATATAGACCCAATATTAAGAGAAAATAAGATTCCAGTTATTACTGGTTTTATTGGCGCGGATCAGAATGGAAATATCACTACATTGGGAAGAAGCGGTTCAGACTACACCGCGACCATTATTGCTGTATGTGTTGATGCTGATGAGGTTTGGTTATGGACAGATGTGAACGGTCTTATGACGGCAGATCCGAATATTGTAAAAGAAGCAAAAGTTCTTAAAGAAGTATCATTTGCAGAAGCGATTGAATTGTCACTATTCGGTGCCAAGTATATGCATCCAAGAGCCCTTGAACCAGTTATGGATACTAAGATTCCAATCAGAATAAGGAACGCATTTAATCTATCAAATGAAGGGACAATAATATTAAAAAATACCAGCAAGTCTTCACAAAGGATAGTAAAATCGATAGTTGCTATCCGCAATACAGCTCTTATTGATGTAAGTGGTGGAGGCATGGTTGGGGCGCCCGGAACAGCAGCAAAAATCTTTGACGCCCTAGCAAGAAAAAGCGTGAATATCATGATGATCTCCCAGAGTCCCTCTGAATCCAGCATTTCAATGGTCGTAAAGAAGGATGATCTGGACAGTGCTATAACTACATTGGATATGACACTACTCGACAAGGTGATAAAAAATGTAAGAGTCAACGAAGATGTGGCTGTTATCGCAGTAGTTGGTTCTGGTATGAGAGGTATTAAAGGAGTTGCAGCTAAAGTTTTCTCATCCGTCTCAAAAAGTAACATCAATGTAATTATGATCGCTCAAGGATCCTCTGAACTCAATTTAGCTTTTGTTGTAAATAATAGCGACTGTGAAAAGGCGGTAAAATCATTGCATCAGGCATTTATGCTTACAAAAATTAACTAATCTTTAGTGTGATCTTTTTAACTCTAGATGCACAACAATTACACCATTTAGTAATAATTGATCGCGTAAACTTATTGAGTAAACAATCAATATTAAAATATAGTTGGAAATCGAATAGGTACAATTTGTACAAATTTGCGCACATTACTGACTGTCACTTAGGTTCTTGGAGAAATACCAAACTTAGAGACTTGAACTTGCAAGCATTTGAAAAATCAATATTAATCTCCATAAAAGAACAAGTTGACTTCATTCTGATTACCGGTGATTTTTTTGATGTCAATATTCCACAGCTTGCACCAGTAAAGAGGGCTGTTGAAATTCTGAAATGTGCAAGAGATTCAGGCATTCCTATCTATATGATATATGGTTCACACGACTTCAATACCGCAAATATTTCCATGATAGATATTTTGCACTCAGCAGAACTCTTTATCAAACCTACCGAATTTCAATTCAACAACGATTCAGTAATACTAAAATTCTTTGTTGACAAGAAAACCGGCGCAAAAATAACTGGTATTTCAGGAAGAAAGATTGGTCTGGATAAGGAGTTTTATGAAAAGCTTGACAAAAAAAGATTAGAATCGGAAGATGGATTCAAAATTTTTCTTCTTCATAGAGGCATTCAAGAAATTATTCCAATAGATTTTCAATTTAAAGATTCAATACCGATATCTCTCGTTCCAAAAGGATTTGATTATTATGGTGGAGGGCATATTCACAAGAGAATTGAAAAGAAAAATGATCATGGTCTAATTGTGTATCCAGGGCCTCTCTTTGGTTCTACTTTTCAAGATTTAGAAGAAACTGCAAGAGGTGAAAAAAGAGGTTTCTACATCATTTCATTTGATAACCAAATTTTAGATTGTAAATTTATTGAGATAAACGTGGCAGAGATACTTTATAAAGAAATATCTTCAGAGAAGTGGAATTCAGAAAAATTAGAAGATGAAATTACAAAAAACATATCTGAACTCCAAGTCAAAAATAAGATAGTCCTAATTAAGGTAAAAGGAAAGTTAGTTGGAAAACGTTCCAATATTGATTTTGGAAAATTTAATCTGGATATATCAAAGAGAGGGGCCCTATTGTCATTTATTAATACCTACAATCTGTCATCAGATGAGACAAGGGCAGTTGTGGTACGAAGTGATAACAAAGTTGATATTGAAAGCGAAATTTTCCGTGAAAGCATTAAGAATTTTCACTTAGAATCTGCTTTATCCAACAAAGTAAAAAATCAAATCAATTCAAAATTGATTGGTAAAGCTGGACAAAAAATATCAATTTCTCTTCTAGATGTTCTTCGAAACGAAAAATTAGAGAATGAAAATACAAGTACATACGACGATCGGATTTTCTCTTACGCAAAATCTATTTTTGACGAAGAAGGTTATTTCTATGATAATTAAAAAAATTGAACTTACCCACATTAGAAGCTACAAAGAAAAAACAACTATTGAACTTCCTGTGGGAAGGATATTATTTCAAGGCGATATCGGTTCTGGGAAATCGACAATCCTTTCTGCAATTGAGTTTGCTTTGTTTGGATTAGGGGATATTGATCCAAACCACTTACTTCGAATTGGTGAAAGTAAAGGCTCTGTATTTTTAGAATTTGAAAGTAAAGGTAAGACGTACCATGTCTTTAGATCTCTTTTAAGGAAAGGTAATAAAATTTCTCAAGAGGAAGGTTTCTTGTATGAAAATGGTGTCAAGAATTCATATTCGGTTGGTGAATTAAAATCCAGAATTTTAGATATAATTGGAATAAATGAAAAAACGCAGACGAAAACGACTTCAACGATTTATCGATTTGCAATATACACTCCTCAAGAAATGATGAAAAATATATTGACGTCTAATAACGAAACAAGAGTTGAAATACTGAGAAGAGCATTTGGTATTGAAGAATATAGTACAGCTAAAAAAAACGCTGAAAAATTTTTTTCATGGATTCGGAATGTCACTAGAATAAAGAAATCTATAGTAAATGAGCTGAGTATGTATAGAATGGATCTACAAAAAATAAAAGATTCAAATGAATCATTACGAGAAGAAATTGACTACTTTAAAGATAGCGTAGAGCAGCTTAATGATCGCATCAAGATAATCTTGAAGAATATGCTAGAGACAAGGGAAAGGAAGGAGAGAATGCTCCAAGCAGAATCTGCCATTTTACACCTCCAATCGAGATTAGATAAAAACTTGCAACTTGAAGAAGAAATCAATTTAGAGCTCGGTCGAATGAATCAAGAATTATATTATATTTTCGAGAGTGAAAAAATCGTAGCAGATCTTGCTCCAAAATATCAAGAATACATCCAAAAAAGACAAGATCTATTAGAAGTTACTGAGAAGGCGCTAGAGTATGATAAACTATTACTTGAAAAAGTAAAGATAGAAAGTGATATTAACAGTGAATGTGAGAAACTTAACTCTAGTATCCAAAGACTGGATTTGGATTTAAATGAGCTTACATCGGAGTTAAGAAGATGTAATGACGAAATAAAGAATCTGGATAAGCTGAAAAAAGAAGAGATTGTGTTAAAAGATACCATAACAGATTCAAATAGTCTCCAAATGGATTTGGATAAAATTTCTGATATTATTGCTAATGCAAAATCAGAGATGATTTCAATTAACAAAGAAATATCAAAACAAAAATCAGAACTGGATACAGTTTTACAATTAAAACAAAATGCAGTATGTCCATATTGTAAACAAAAATTGAGCCAACAACACATACTAGAATTAGAAAATAAATTCTTGCAAAGAAGAGATTTCTTAAAAAATCAAATTAAGGGTCTGGAGAGCGAAATAAAAGAGAATCAAGATAAAAAGAATGAAATTTTAGATAGAATAAGGCAAGTAGAATCTAAGAAATCTGATTTACAAAAAATTCAAATTCAAATAGCAAAATTACAAGCTGTACAAAATACTATAATACAATTGGGGCTTAAGATAAATGAAAAAGAATCAAATAAGAAATCGATCGAGGATCAATTGCAAGATAAACATTTAGTAGATCAAATGAAGAAATTAGCTGGAATAGGTAAGAAATTAGATATACTTTATTCTTACAAGGCCAATTATGATATTCTTAATAGCACAGTAAATGATTACCAAAAGATCAATCTAGAAAGAAATTACATGGAGCATTATAACATAATTAAATCAAAACAAAGAGTTATGGAAGAAATACGAATAAAGGAAAAATCGTTACTAGAATTTAAGAATGAAATTATGACTCTATCTGAAAAACTGAACGAATCAAAATCAATTTTTCAAGATAGTGAAAGGGTCAATATTAAATTGAAAGAGTTAGAATCACAGAAACTCTCTTTTGAAAATGAATTAATGAACAAAAAAGAAGATCTTGCGGTAAGAAGGACTGATCATGATAACAATATGAAACAAATGCAAGGCATTAATAAAAAAATATTCGACCTGGAAGAAAAGGTTGATAAAATTATTTTTACAGATCAGATAGGTACTTGGTTGGACCAACATTTTATTCCTTCAATAGAACAAATCGAGTCTCAAGTACTGATTAGTATAAAGGAAGAATTTAGTAAATTATTTCAAAAATGGTTTTATTTATTGATAGAGGTTGGTGATATAGATGTAGAAATTGATGAATTTTTTACACCCATAGTAAATCAAAATGGATATCGTCTTGAAGTTGACAGTCTGAGTGGAGGAGAAAAAACTTCGATTGCACTTGCATACAGATTAGCGCTTAATGAAATCATAAGAAGGATGATAATGCTAGACGACAACCTGCTTATTTTGGATGAACCTACAGATGGTTTTAGTAAGGAACAACTGATTCAAATCAAGCATGTTTTGGAAGAGCTTAGCGCATCTCAGGTAATTGTTGTTTCTCATGAAAAGGAATTGGAAGGATTTGTTGAAACAATCTTTAGAGTAGTAAAAGAAAGTGAAAAATCTCAGGTAGAATTGGTTGTATAAATTCTAATTTTTGATTCAAGCACTATATTTGAAAAGTTAACTATAATAGTATTAATATGATAAAATGTTACGCTAACAATTACTAATCTATAGTAAATGTATGAATCTTATTGCATCAAGAAATTAATTCGTAATGATCTTTATTGATATTGGTGAGTATTTTTTGGAAAACAATATATCCCATGTTTTTATATATGTTGATATTGGCCGACAAGATTAAGTGTTCCCATATTCTTGTAAAAAAACAAAATGAAGCGCTATCCATAATTGAAAGATTGAAAAAAGGTGAAAGCTTTGACAAATTAGCAAAAGAACTTTCAATAGATAGGGGGAGCGGTAAGAGAGGAGGTGACCTAGGTTTTTTTGGTAGAGGAATAATGGTAAAACCTTTTGAAGTAGCATCTTTCAAACTTGAAAAAAACGAAATTTCCGAACCTGTAAAAACGGAATTTGGTTATCATATTATAAAAAGAGTTGTGTAATTATGATTATTGGCGATTATCAATTTTGTCATTTTATGTAGTCTTATTTTTTGTTGATACCATCAAGTAATATTAGACTCAGCGTGTTGTATTTTCGGATTCCGCCGAAGTATTATTAGTATTGTTAGAAAAGGTAATTGTTTCATTACTAGTTGTATTTCCAACTTTGATTGAAAGATCGCTCATATTAATAACCATATTAGGAGTCATATTTTGACTTTGTGCGCTTACCGAGTCAGACAAAATAAATGGTAGTGCAAATACAAGTCCAATTATAGATACCAAAGCGACAAGCAGACAAACTAATTTCATGGATTTGCTATTATTATGGACATATATATATAATTATATGAAATTTCAATCTGGTAGAAAATAAGTATCATACATTACTGTTCGCTCTATTTTCTAATTTGGAAAATCCATCAGAATGCAGCTTCTCCTCAAGTCTTGAATTTACAATAAAATCGATAGCTTTCTTTTATTTTGATGATAATTAGTATTTATAGAGATTAATCCTCACAAAAATGAGTAAGTATAGAGGATTTTTGGAAATTTTTAAAAATAGTACTTTGTTTAGGTTAATATACGTCACGCTGAAGATACAATTAAGTAATGAGATTTTCTGGTAGATCACATTCAAAGTTATACTTATTCGTTATTTTTGGCATTCTCTCGAGTGTGTCATTAGGCGGTGTTCTTCCGTTTTTTGAACTCTATCAAATTAGACCAGAGTCCGGCGTAGCTCTTGGTCAACTTGACAATGGAGAGAACGTTAATGATGAGGATAGTCCAAATACCATCATAAACTCAGCTATTGATGGCAATAACAATGGTATAGCTAACAATGGCAGTACTACTTCAAACTCTATGAAATTTGCATTCTCAGGTACAGATAATGAGGGATTGACAATCAGTACCTTCGAGTGTAGCATGGATGGTGCAGCTTTCGTTACTTGTGTAAGTACTAACACTGTTAATGTTGCAGATGGTACTCATACCTTTAGGGTAAGATCCGAAGATAGCGCTGGAAATAAAGATTTAACTCCTGCATCTTTTACATGGACAGCCAACACAGAATCATCCAACACTCAGATTGATCTTGCAACTGATGGTAATAAGATGGCTATAACAAACAAAAGTAATACCAGATCTAATTCAATGACATTTGCATTCTCAGGTACAGATAATGAGGGATTGACAATCAATCGCTTCGAGTGTAGCATGGATGGTGCAGCTTTCGTGACTTGTGTAAGTACTAACACTGTTAATGTTGCAGATGGTACTCATACCTTTAGGGCAAGATCCGAAGATAGCGCTGGAAATAAAGATCTAACTCCTGCATCTTTTATATGGACTGTAGACACAACCCCGCCTGCCACTTCTATAAACTCTGCTATCGATGGTAATAACAATACGTTATCTACTAATGGAAATAGCGATTCCACCTCAATCAGATTTGCCTTCTCAGGTACTGATACAGGTGGTGTTGGAGTAGATCATCTTGAATGCAATATGGATAACTCAAAATTTGTTGCCTGTACCAGCCCATTCATTTTTCGTAATGTGTTAAAAGATGGTACCCATACCTTTAGGATTAAAGCTGAAGACAACATCGGAAACATTAGTCCCGCTCCAGCATCATTCAGCTGGGCTGTAGACACAGTACCTCCGATTACGACTATCAATAATGCTACTGATGGCAATAAGAACACCCTAACAAACAACAGTAATAGTAATTCCGCCTCCATCTCATTTGCATTCACTGGTAACGATACTGCTGCTAATCAAGGTAAGGGAGTAGGAATAAGCCACTTTGAATGCAATATAGATAACTCAAAATTTGTTGCCTGTACCAGCCCATTCATTTTTCCTGATATTTTAAATAACGGTACCCATACCTTTAACGTCCTATCTGAAGATAGCGCTGGAAATAAAGATTTAACTCCAGCCTCTTTTACATGGACTGTAGATACAGCATCACCTGTTATCTCTATTAATACTGCTACTGACGGTAATAGCAATTTCATGATTCCAGGTAGTAACACATCTTCAAACTCTATGACATTTACTTTCTCCGGTAACGACACAGGTGGTAAAGAAGGTAAAGGAGTAGGATTAAAGCAGTTTGAATGTTCGTTAGATGGTGCGTCATTCTCTATCTGCACAAGCCCTGTCCAGTTTACTTCAATAAATTTGCCAGAAGGCACGCATACCTTCGAGATAAGCGCTGAGGATAACGTAGGAAACATAAATCCTTCTCCAGAATCGTTCACATGGACAGTAGATACGGAGCCACCTACTACAACTATTGATTCTTCAACAGATGGATATAAGAGGCGTATCACAAATGGGGGTAACACGTCTTCTAACTCCACAGTATTCGTATTCTCAGCTACAGATACAGGTGGTAAAGAAGGTCAAGGAGTAGGTATTGGGCAATTTGAATGTAATATAGATAACTCAAATTTTACTCCCTGTACCAGCCCCCTCAAATCTAACAACCTAATTGATGGCGCTCATACTTTAGAGGTATTGTCTAAAGACAATGTCGGAAACTTAAACCTCACCCCAGCGTCTTTCAGCTGGACTGTGGACGCAGTACCACCCACTACGACCATCAATACTGCTGTTGATGCTAATAAGAGCACAATAACTAATGGCAGTAATATCGGATCCAACTCTGTAACATTTGCATTCTCTGGTAACGATACTGACGGTATGGGAGTAGATCATCTTGAATGTTCCCTCGACGCTTCATCATTTACTACCTGCACAAGCCCCGTGCAATTTACTTCT
>JAATVM010000218.1 GCA_014523495.1 Nitrososphaerales archaeon TH1920 | reverse complement strand
TAATTTACAAGAATCAAGTTTGAATGATTACTCCTTTTTCCTCGGTATATAACATTGACATCATAAAATAAAGATAAAGATAAAGATAAAAACTATAAGAACTGGAATCAAATATTTTGTTCATTCTTTTTGTCTAGACGGAAATGTGCGATACCAAGGAACGTTATCTGGAAGATCATTGCAATAACTACAGATAAAGAAATTCCATCAATCCCAAATTGTCTTCCGAGAATAACAATAAGAACCATTTGTGTTACTTGATAGATTACAGAAGAAAATAGAACATATCGAGTAAGTTTCATTGCCAAGAACTTTGAGTTAAGTGTACTTGCTATCATCATCGGAATGATGCCTAGACTCAGTATCCTTATGGAGTTAAGCGAATTTATGTAGTTTGGAAAGAAGACTTTGAGAATTACAGGTGCAAAAACAAATACCAATATAGTGATAATTACAGAAAGTGCAATTCCATATACTCTCAGCTTGTTTTTTTTCGTTCCACTTGACTCTTCGGGTATTAAATATTGATAAAAGCTGACTGAAATCATACTGAAAAACATCAAGAATTGAAATCCCAATTGATAATAACCTAAAATTGTATATCCATAGATAGGAGCGATAATTAATTTATCAAAATACAGTAACAACGCATTGGAGAGATTGTACGAATACAGATGTAAAGAGAGCTTGAACTCTTTTGTTATTTTATCAAACCTTTTACTAAATTGCGGCATAGTCTTGAAGTAAGTAATGCTAAAAGCAAAAAAAGAAATTACAAATCCAATGATAATTCCTGAAATTCCAAAAAAACTATATAATATTATTGACAAAACAAGCTGTGATGCCCTTGCACCAATTATGTTGATAGCATATTTTGAATATAGCTTTCTACTCAAAAGTTCGTAAGAAGACATCATCCAAAAAGCCATTCCCATCACAAACAATCCGAGAATCCAATTAAATATAGATGCTATAATAGCACAGACTGTCGCAGAGATTAGGATTACTTGATTTGCCTGGATATCTATTTGCTTATGGCCTTGTGGTACTAATGTTGTTACAGCAGTGTTAAGACCAAGTAATGAGATGCTAGAAGACAGAGAGCCAATTGCAATTACATAGTTTATTTGGCCATATTCATGAACATCCAGAAACATAGCGAGCAAGAACCAAAAGATTCCTGTAAGTGTTGCTCCAATAAAATTACCTAAAGTAATGTAGATTAATCCTTCATGATGACGAACTCTTTTGAATATTTTGTTTCATCTCCAATAATTGAATTATTTCACGGTATAATTTGAATCATTGTAGAATTTAAGTAACCTGCTATTTCACTCAAAAACTACACTTTATTTTCAGTAGATTCGGAGATCATATTATACCACGACCGAGTTTCACTTTTAACCATAAAACAACTAATCGCAGACAGAAATGAACGCAATAGTTTTTTTTCCTCATCTAATAATTCAGTTGCCGTTCTTCCCTTAATAGCAATATACTTTAGTAGTTCAGCATATGGCGGAAAAATAAATGCATCGTCGCTGTTTTCAACTGCAAGCTGAAGTGCAGTAGAAGTATCCAGTTGAAGAAAGTTGTTCCCTTCTCTTTTCAAAAAATACAAGTTATCTATTTTGGTATCCTTTTTTAT
The DNA here is from genome assembly GCA_014523495.1 of Nitrososphaerales archaeon TH1920. GTDB lineage: Archaea > Thermoproteota > Nitrososphaeria > Nitrososphaerales > Nitrososphaeraceae > TA-21. The sequence continues at coordinate 3,133 of JAATVM010000218.1, read as the reverse complement.
TTTTGCTTCTTGCAAAATCGAATTGATACCATATTTTGGCGGTCTAACTATCGATTGACCTATAGTATTTATTGTAAAAATTGGTACATTAAGCTTGGCTAATTTATGCATAAAGGATCTACCTGTTTTTGAATGAATTAGGCTTCGCACTCTCATACTGCGGTCATTATCAGGTGTATTAGAAACACTAACAGCAGTTCTAAAAGTATGGGAACTGATAGTCATTGGTTTCGGAAAACACAATGCCTCATGGGGCAACTTTATTATTGTCATATCATCAGACAAAAATGAAAATCTGTTCTTTACGCATTTTAACACAGTTGTAGTTTTCCCAGTATCTGGAGGGGCAGATAAGAGCAGCCCAGAGTCATTTTTATCCAGACAGGCTGAATGCAACAGTATGAATCCCCTTGAAATAAAAAGAAATCGTAGCAAAGGTTCGACTAGATTAACATAAAGTACGTGTCTTGACTTGGATATCAATTTATTGACTGTTACTTCAATTCTCTCGGCAAAATCAATACTGAACTGTGCACCTGCTGAGCCTAATTGTTCTGTATAGAGTATCTTGCGAGAATTAGTAGATCTATCTTCTATTATTTTTCTATTATATCTCAAGCCTCCTGCGAATGAATCTGAAGTTTTTATAGATAAATCTGAATTAGTGAATTCTTTTGACTTAAAGTATTCTAATTCATACAGAATCACATCCGATTGAACTCTTATTATGTCATGAATATTGTAGTAATACAACTGAATTTAAGTAGACTATATCAAACTCGAGCACTATATTAAAGTTATACTGGTTAGCGTACACTCTAAGAAATTCCTGTAACATAAAATTATAATTCATAGACTCATCTTGAGGAGAATTGTTATTGAAAAATTGATTATTATTAAGAAAGATAGTTATGATCCTATACTTAAAAAGAGTTTTATGTTCAATACTTAAAAAACCTAATTTAAGTAGAAATTATGCTTTTGTATTAATATCTTGTTTTCAAGTATCAGAACGTGTATTTTGTAAAAAGACTAATTGCTAATCGTAAAATTAAATCTTACCGAGTATCCAAGCCGTTTATTGCTTTCCTAATCTTTATGATAGCCTATGATATATTGGCGGTGACTTTTTTTAAATGAAGATAATCTCAAATAATAAAATTTTATTTGTATCATTCTTACTGACTATATTATTCTCATTTAATCTATCTATCCCACAATTAGTACAAAGTACGAATGGACTTTCTTCTGCCCATATTTCAGAAACTGCAGCTAAAAACGATCCGTTTTACAAAACAGCAAGAGCCGATCAAATTATTTATGATTTTTTTCCTAGTACCGATAAGATAGAATCAGATACTAATACTAATGAATTGATCAATCAGCTGATCAATAGTTTAATTCAGGAAAAAGTTGCAAAGCCTGAGATATGTGGAGATGGACAAGACAATGATGGAAATGGAATGGCTGATGAATACTGTAATGTCAGTAATGTCCCACAGGATGATAATCAATCTCCTCAAGTAGAACCTGAGCAGGAGATATGTGGAGATGGACAAGACAATGATGGAAATGGAATGGCTGATGAGAATTGCAATATTGGTAATGTCCCACAGGATGATAATAAAGCAACCGAGGAAAAAAAAAAATTTGACAAGTTTGGGATATTGAAGATATACCCAACAAAGCAAGATGGTGAACAATGGTATATGAAATCTAATCCGGATAGTGATCCTCATTTTTCACCACAAACTAAATTGGAGAAAAACTCTGACGGTTCATTTAAAGTAAAATCATCTAAAGTTAGAATGGGTGTGTTTACTTCTTCAGGTTTCCATCCTGAAAAGATTTCTACATTAAATCACAATAGAATCGCCTTGGCAGGGTATATGCAATCTCCAAATGATTGGAAAGATGTAGAAATAACCGGATATGTCAAGCTTAACAGCGGTACTAATGACAACTTTGTATGGTATGCCAGGGGAGGAAGACATACTGGATACGGTTCTCCACAAGGTTGTGAAGGTGTCGCATACAAGGGTGAGTTGTTTTATGATGGTTCGACCAGATGGACTAAGGAGCAATGGCATACAGGGGGCTATGTTTTTGGAGAACTTGGAAAAAACATTGGATCGATAAAAGGTAAGTGGGTAGGATTCAAGGTAATAATGTACAACATTGTTCAGAACGACAAGACAGTTGTAAAATTAGAGGTTTGGGTGGATAAAAATAATAACAATGATTGGATAAAGGCGACCGAAAAGACCGACAAAGGTGGATGGGGAAATACCGGAAGCGAATGCGGGGGCAAATCTGATCAAATAATAACATGGGGTGGACCCATTGCTGCTTTTAGATGGGATGGTGCTACAGACGTAGATATCAAGAATTTTAGTGTAAGAGAAATTGTCTCAACTCTCTAGGTTAATCCTAATTGGCAAGATTATCATGCTTACTACAATAACAAAATTAATAAGAAAAATAAACCCTATATCTAGTGAAATACAATTATGATATTATTATCTAATTTCAAATTTATCCAGGTATGGTGTATATAAATGAGTTTACAAGAACAAACATCAAGATATTCAGAGTTACAAAAAAGGAAATGGCTTGCAAGGGTACTAATGGTAATTGCTGTAGGATGCATTTTAGTAGCCAAGATTTATTTTACAATTTCACTAGTAGATCCATTAGTAGGCGTCTACAGTATTCTCACTAGTTTTGTATTACTTTGTATACTAGTGCTTTCGTATTTTAAGTACAAGGACCCGTATCTGAGTGCTAAAAATATTGATATTTCAAATGGTCCTATGGTAAGTATAGTAGTGCCGGCGAAAAATGAAGAAAAAAATATACGAAATTGCGCTCAATCTTGTCTTAATCAAACTTATAGAAATAAGGAAATTATTGTTGTAAATGATGGTAGCACAGATAGTACTGGTGAAATTCTTGATGAATTGCGTAAAGAAAACAAGGCAGAAAATTTTCGCATATTGCATTTATCAAAAAGTGTCGGAAAGAAAAAGGCAGTAGAGGCAGCAAGTGAAATAGCTCGTGGCGAGATCTATGCTTTCATGGATAGTGATTGCGACATGGCATATGACGCTGTAGAGAAAGCTGCAAAAATTTT
>JAATVM010000217.1 GCA_014523495.1 Nitrososphaerales archaeon TH1920 | reverse complement strand
TTCTTCAACTACTTTTTCTGTTGAAACAAGATCACAACAAATCAATACATATGCATGAACCATAGATATAGTATAATATTGTAGGGTTTAAATAAATACAGCACTACTAATCGATATCACTAGTGATACGAGCTAAAAATATTCTTTCGCTCAAGCTAGTGTTTTATTAGTCGTAGTACTCATTTCCTCTTGTGATAAGAATTCAACAAAATGATTATCATGAAATCAATATAACAAAGAAGCTAAGAAGTAGATACATTACCATTATTTGTACTGTGTAAACTGTCAATCGTAGTTAGTGACTATTTAACCAGTCATTAAATTTGTAATCTCCGAGCTCGGAAAGTGGGAATCGAAGCCATAAGTCGCTCTTCGTTCTTGTGGTTTTATGCCATTAAAATGCTTAGGGTAAACATTTGCATAGCGAATATGTCTTGAATGGTGCTCAGGACTGGATTTTTTCTTTTTCAGTCATCTTTTATAAAACTCATCCTTCGCATTTTTTTCAGTTTCATTGACACCCCATAAAAATTCTACATAATGTTGTGCAAATATAGTTACAAGAAATCTAAATAGGTCCTCTGTTTTTTTAAATCCATATTTTTCCTTTAGTTTGTTGATGTTTTCTTCATCCTTTGAACTTAATATCATACGAATTTCGGTCATTTCTTATTCCACTATTAGGTCATGTATTTTTAATAATCTTTTATACATAGTACTGCCATTAGTCTACCTTTTTCAGCACGCAGAATTGGTTCGGCATATGAAAAATATCTCACATTTTCTAGTTCTGTTTTTTCCTTTTATTATCCTGCATAAAACTCCCAGAAGATACTGACGATAAACAAATATCTGATTGATTGGGAATGGATTTCAAATCATGATATGTCGTCAACATATCCAATTCTATATCTAATTCTAATCGGATTATGACAATTGAATATGTTTTATAAAAGATTGTATTATCATCTATGAAACTGTATGACAAATAACAGCATGAAAGGTAAGTACAAACGCCTTATTGAAGAAATGAACGCCATAGATGTTAGGAAAACGATAAATGAAAAAACTATTGCAGTTCTTGTTTTTGGGGCTTGTGAAAACCATGGTAATCACATGCCATTCGGATCAGATTTTATTTTTCCTATTGAAGTTGCAAAAAGAGTTGCTGCCAAGGTGAGTAATGTTATCGTGCTTCCCGCTATTCCATATGGTGTTAGTTTACATCATGACAAATTCCAGATGACTATGAGTATTAATCCTGAAACTCTAGTAGGCATAATTTCTGATCTTCTTACAAGTCTTATTCAGAATAAGATAAGACGTGTGCTAATAATAAATGGTCATGATGGAAATATTGCTCCAATAGAAATTGCAGCCCGATCTATAAAAAATAAACATCCTGAGATGATAATAGCCTGTCTGGAATCTTGGTGGATTCTAGTAGGTCAGATGAAAAAAGATATCTTTGAAGTTTGGAATGGTCTTGGTCATGGTGGTGAGGCAGAAACTTCTGCGGTTCTTGCAGTTCGCCCAGATTTGGTAAACATAGAGTCTGCGCCAAAAGAGGTAATTCCAAAATTACCTGAAAATATCAGAATTTTTTGGAAATTTGACGAATTAACGTCGACAGGAGCCACCGGTTCCCCTCAAAAAGCAAATATCAAGAAAGGTTATGAAATTTTACAAATCCTAGAGGATGTCTTGCTTTCATTCATTAAAGAAATGGAAGCGTCTAATTGGAAATATGGTTTATACTTAAAATAGGGACTTTTCTTCCTTTTGTTTATTATTCATACAAAATTGTGGTTATATCGATAGCTCAACATTTTTTATTTTGTTACTGCTATCTGGATAACCGTGTACAAGTATTACTTTAATGTATATAAGGAGAAATCACATTCTTCACAAAGATAATAGAGACTGTCAAAGTCTGAGCATAGGGTCATAAGATTATAGCACCTTGGACATTCGATTTCATGTTCAATAGTGTCGCTAATCTTTGTCTCCGCTTCATGCTGATTTTCGTTTTTAACGATATATTGTGATTCTAATTCCGCTTTATTCTTTTGCTTACTTCTAATTGATACTTTATGAATAGACACTTATGACAGTTCAAAATTATGATTTATAAAATATGTATAACTGGACAGAGAGGGGGAGGCTGAATTTTCAATTTATCTGCCTAATGTCATACAATGAAACATGTTTAATCTAATATAAAAAACAGAATAAAATATAATTCAGCATCCATAATTGTATTCATTTGACATTAAAGGAAGATGCAATCAACCTGCATCGAATGTTAAAGGGAAAGATCGAAATTCGGAGCAGGGTTTCTTTAGATAACGCATTTGAGGAAAAAGGAACATTAAGGCTAATTTATACTCCAGGTGTAGCATATCTGGCCCTAGAAATAAGCAATCAAAAGAAATTAGCTTATGATTATACGTCAAAATGGAACAATGTGGCAATAGTATGTGATGGGACAAGAGTTCTTGGACTGGGCAATATCGGTCCAGAGGGTGCACTGCCAGTAATGGAGGGAAAATCTGTGTTATTCAAAGCGTTAGGAGATATAAATGCAATTCCTCTATGCATTAACACTCAGGATAAAGAAGAAATAATCAGATTTGTTAAGATAATACAACCAAACTTTGGTGCAATAAATATAGAAGATATCGAATCGCCGAAAGTTTTAGAAATAGTTGAAAGATTAAGTAAAGAAGTATCAATACCTATTTTTCATGATGATCAACATGGAACTGCTATAATTACTCTAGCAGCACTGCAAAATGCTCTTAAATTGGTAAAAAAAGAACTAGATAAAATACGTGTTGTTATATCAGGTTCAGGATCAGCGGGGTATGGAATATTCAAGATCCTGCAGACAGCAGGATGTAAAGATATTGTTGTTACTGATACTAGGGGTGCGATTTATGATGGAAGAGCAGATATCGATGATCAGAACCCATACAAGAAAGAGATATCCATTAACACCAATATTATAAAGCTAAGAGGAACTTTAGAAGACGTAATTAGTAAATCAGATGTATTCATTGGTGTATCTGGGAAAGGAAATATTTTAAACAAAGAAATGATAGAATCCATGAATGATAATGCGATAATATTTGCCTTAAGTAATCCGGATCCTGAAATAGTTCCCAATTATGCATTACAATATGGTGCAAGAATTGTCGCAACAGGTAGATCAGATTTTTCTAATCAGATTAACAATGCAGTAGTTTTTCCTTCAATACTTAGAGCGTTACTGGATCTTAGAGCTAGCAATCTAAGTGAGTCTATGCTGGTATCTGTAGCAAATGCTATTGCCGGTATAGTCGAAGACATTCACCTTAGAGAAGATTACATAATTCCAAAAGTTGATGATCCTAGAATTCTACCTATTGTTACCAAAACAATAAAACAAGTACTAAGTACACATTTCAGAAACGATAACATTTCTACAGTAGATACAAGGAATTAAAATTTCAATCATAGCAAATTTATTATATAATTTGCATTGGAAATTAATGTAATGAATTTGTAGAAAAACGAAGTACTTTCAATTATGTATCT
>JAATVM010000026.1 GCA_014523495.1 Nitrososphaerales archaeon TH1920 | reverse complement strand
TTGACCTTTGGTTCTACTTCTTTTTTGACCTTTGGTTCTACTTCTTTTTTGACCTTTGGTTCTACTTCTTTTTTGACCTTTGGTTCTACTTCTTTTTTGACCTTTGGTTCTACTTCTTTTTTGACCTTTGGTTCTGGTTTTTCAGCTAACTTCTTTACATCAATCTTGCCTGGATTTAAAACCTTAATTTTCAACTTGGTTGCTTCAGTAACTATATCGATTCTTTTTTTATTTCCAACAGCGTGAGCTATTCTCGCTGCATCTTTCGCGGGATCAATTTTCATCAAATCCTTAGTATTAAAAACCAAAATATCATTATAACCTGACGGATGTAAACCTCTTGCTTTTCTAGGTCCCTTATAACCAACCTTAACCAAAGGAGGAACCCCTGAAACTTGCTTTCTCATCTTATTGTCTTTTCCCTTGGGTTTTATCCAATTTGTTGCAAGTTTTTTATATCTCCAGCTCTCTTGTCTCACAAAATCTGGTCTTTTTTCTGCTATTTTTTTTCTGAGTTGTAGGAGATCCTTATTTATAACCATTGAACTATTGTCAAGACCCTATTTTTTAAATAAAAATGTTTCTAGATATACGGGAATTTAATGGCTTGCTTCATATCTATGGAATTAGTAGAGTCATGAGTAAAAATAGGGATTACACGTTGTATAACTATTTGCAGAAAATCAGATATTGTTATATTCTTTATATCCCAATAATATAGTAATTAGTTGAGAGAATATCGCACTGGAGAATTGGCACCACATAGTGGTGCCTTTAGTTTCTTGAGACATGACCTTACGCTCTTGAAACGTATTCGAAGTGTAAATTGTTCACCAAAGCCAAAGGAACGAATTGTCCCTTTATCAAGAGGTGATCCATTTCCACCTTGCAAGGTTTGTAATACTGGCGTTATTTGGAAGGGTTAAGGAAAATACTTCACTTTTAAGTTTAAATTTGATCTAAATTTATTGCACTATATTTATGAATCCATATTTCTCTCTGGTTGTTCTCAAGATCGACATGTTATATTCAAATATTCGTTTTGAATATTCTTGTAGGATATCCATCATCGGTTGTGATGTTTTGTCTGTATAGAATCCAGGGCAATCACCAGTTAGCTGGAATGAAGCATGCACTACGGGTTTGCCATTATCAGATTCCATCCATGAAGAAAATGGATAAAGCCAACAAACACCTGGTTTATCGGGATGTAATTCACAAGTACCGCATCCATCCAAAAACCTGCACGGTAATGGTTTACCATCTTGTTCCTCTGTTTCTTTTGCATCTCTCTTTAGTGAAATCATACTAATTGTAGTAATTACATTATTCATAGTCGACATTTCGTTCCAACTAGAGATTGGGGTTTCTTTTTTGATAAATTCAGATTCTGATTCATATTCCATTTTTTTTGAAATTAATGATATGTCGTCCTTAGTAAGCGGTAATCTCCCCTGCCTCTCACAGCAATTATGACAATCTGGCCATAGGCATTTCCAAAGAACGTATGTTTTGTCCTTTACAAGATATGGAATATGAAAAACGACACCATTTACAACTAATTGAAAATCAGAAACATCGTCGCGTTTTCCAAGATGAAGATCATATATTGACTGTTCTATTGTCCACTTGTTGGCCAAATTTTCCAAAGACTCTTTTATCTCTAATTCTTTCAAAACCTATTATGGTTATGTCAAAACCCAAGTTTAAATGTGCCTAAGAAACAAATCTCATTTGAACCGCACAACATGCTCAACTTTCAAGATCCTAGTGCCCCAAGATTAGAATCAAATAATAAAGGTAAGCACGCGTCATCAACCCAAAATAGGAGAATGGTATGGGAGAACATTATCTGGCCATTAATATTGGATGTAAATCGTTCCTATTTCACGTTAAAGGAGTACCATTTAAAAAGAGATAATTTTTGCAATAATGAAAAAATAGAATCATCAAAAGTTGCAGGTGGTTTTGTATCTCTGTTGGTTAAGGGGATTCTTATAAGACAAAAAAGTATCTATTCTATACATTATAGACTCATACCTTACATGAGAAAGAAGGTAAATCTGGAATATGGTCATGCAATAAGAGAAACAAGTACTAAGCGATAAGAAAAATTATCTTGAATTCGTAGACTTAACCCATTGGATCTTGCATAATTTAGTTTAATCAAAAAATTTCATCATCTATATTTTGTCGTTTGTAACTTTCCATTATCTGCTGTGACAATTATTTTTTCAAAATCTAGATCTTCCTTATCGGGGGTAACGAATATTGAACTAAAAGGTCCGATAGAATTGTAAATTTGTTTTTTCTCTTTATTGTCATCAAATGCTACTGTTACATTATGAATTTCTTGAGGATTGTTATTATTTATTTTTATACTAATGGTGTTAAGGTCTTCCCCTGTTTCGAATATCTCAACAGACAACCCAGCTCTTGGAATGAATACAATTAATACTACAATAGCAACAATTGCAAAGCCGCCGTAAATAGCATACCGAGCTATTCTTATCCAATCCCTAGTTTTATTACCTCTGTTTTTGTAATGTGAACCTTCATCATTATTATTATCCCACCTTCCCAATTTTTTTCAATTATATAGTGGGCAAAATTATTATAAACATTTTTTATCATAGTCCCAATAATAATTCTATTAATTTTGCAAAAATAGAAGTTGATGCCCGTTACTTTTTTCCTGTTACAAATAATCTATTTTCTCTGACGATAGCTATTTGTTGAACTTTCGATAAAATGCTATTATGTTATCACAGTTCTTGCACTTGTACTCTCCTTTTTCCACAAGTATCACTCCTTGGCCTAATTCCTCGTTTGGAGTCTCATATTTTATGAGTGGAGAACCAGTAAATTCCTTTCCACATGTATTACAATGATATTTCAAAAATCTATCTTCACTCAATCTTCCCAGGTTAGCTAGAAATATTTGTGGAATTCCCAGATTGGCTTTAATTTCTTCACGCTCTGTTATTTTTGCTATAGCATATCCACCTGAGCCTAACAATTTCTTTTCTTCTAAATCCTCATTTTCACTCATTCCTCTAATGTAGGTCAATCCATAATTTTAACAGTACATATTGATTGATTTGATTTATGCTTATTTATCTACTCAGTAAAGTTAATGAAAACTAATATGATTCTGATCTGACATGCCTTCAAAAATTGATTCAAATCGTTTGATAGATAGGGTTGGGTTCAAGTTATATGCTGCCGAAAAACATTTGAATAATCTACAAGAAATCGAGTCAAAATACCGAAACATGGAAAAGGACGACATAGAAATGCAAGGGGAAATGGAGATAGATTGCTTTCTTTCTCAAATTTTTGGAGCAATAGATTGTCTCTTGATTCAAATCGAAATTAAATTAGAATTGGGAATTTCGATTGAACAGGTCGACTTGAATACAATTCAAAGTGCTTTGAATGCCAGAACAAAAAATATTGGCCTACTCACAGAATTATATGAAGCGTCACAATACAATGGCTGGCTGTGGGCACTAAAGGAATTTAGAAATCAAACCATGCAAAGACCGTCGAAACTAATCCAAGATCATTTTTTCGATGATAAGACTAGAGCATTCAAATCAAAACAGCGAAATAAATCATTAGTTAATGCTGACGAATACACCAACAAAAATCTAATACCATATTTTCAAAAAAGTGTTAAACAAGTTAGGCAATTGGTTAATACAATCAGAATGAAAGAACCTCTCCTAACGTAGATATCGATAAATATTCGTTTGAAAATTTCTACTTGTAGCTCGAGAATTAGCCCGGTCGAATCTACACGATTGTGTCGATGCCGAATCTAGCGGTCAAACTCCACAGGAGGGCTATGGATTTCAGGCTCTGGATCATCATGAAAAGATACCTGGGGACAGCAGTTCGAATCTGCTCCGGGCTACCATTTAAAATCTAAATTTGTGGCCCAAATTTAGCCAAGTATTTGGATTCTTCTCCAAATCTCTTGAAATTTTCTATGAATAAATGTGCCAATCTTTTTGCTGCAACAACGTATTGATCTTTGTTGGACCAAGAAGAACTTGCGTCCAAAATTCTTGAGGGGATTTGAGGACATGAGAGAGGAATTTCTAGATTGAAGATATTATCGTGCGTATACTGTACACTCTCTAAGTCTCCGTTTATTGATGCCGATACCATTGTTCTTGTGTACTTTAGGTCCATTCTCTTGCCTATTCCATATGGACCACCGGTCCAGCCAGTATTGATAAGATATGCCTTCGTGTTGTGTTTTGAAATCTTATTTGCAAGCATTTTTGCATATTCGATCGGATGTAATGGCATGAATGGAGCCCCAAAACATTGAGAAAATGTCTCTTTTGGTTCAGTAATTCCTCTTTCTGTTCCTGCTAATTTACTAGTATAACCGGAAATAAAATGATACATAGCTCCTTCCTTTGTCAATTTCGCTACTGGTGGCATTACACCAAATGCATCTGCAGTAAGAAAGATTATAACTTTAGGATGATCAGCAACTGAAGGTATTACTGCTCCAGGGATAAACTCTAACGGGTAAACAACTCGAGTGTTTTCGGTGAGGTAGCTATCGTCAAAATTTGGTTCTCGTGTTACTTCATCAACAATTACGTTCTCCATTACAGAACCAAATTTGATTGCATTCCAAATTTGTGGTTCATTTTGCTGCTTAAGATTGATACATTTTGCATAACATCCGCCTTCAAAATTAAAAATTCCCTTATCAGACCATCCATGCTCATCATCTCCTATCAAGTACCTCTGTGGATCTGCTGATAATGTTGTCTTTCCGGTGCCTGATAATCCAAAAAATAATGCTGTTTTTCCATTCTTTCCCAAATTGGCCGAACAATGCATGGGGAATACCCCCCTATGTGGAAGTAAGAAATTCATAACAGAAAACATTGCCTTTTTTATTTCACCAGCATAGGATGTGTATCCTATTAAAATCATTTTCTTAGAGAAATTAATGATTATAAAGGTGCCGCTTTTGGTTCCGTCAATTCCAGGAAGAGAAGCAAAATCATTTACGAAGAACAGAGTGAATTCAGGTTTATGATTATTAAGATCCTCAGGTGTCGGCCGTATAAAAATCTGCGATGCAAAAATATTATGCCACGCACTATCGGTAAAAACCCTTATTGATAGGCGATTGTCAGGATCAGCGCCTACAAATCCATCAAATATGAAAAAGTCCTTTCCAGATACATGTTGTTTCATTCTTTCAAAAATCTTGTCAAACTTTTCTGTAGCTATGGGATGATTCACTTTGCCCCAGTCTACAAGCTTATGCGATATTTCGTCGTCAACAATGAATTTATCATCAGGAGAGCGTCCAGTAAACTTACCTGTCTTAACCGACAATGCTCCAGAATTTGATAATAGCCCTTCATTTCTCTGAATTGCAATTTCAATCAGAGTTGCTATTGGTAAGTTTCTCTTAATTTTTCCAAAATTAATATTCATCTCCTCAAGTTGTAGAATGTAGCTCTTTGTATGACCATCATCCTCGTCATTCATTGGTACGATGTAAGATCCATAATGGGTATTTAATTTATTTCATGTTAAGATAAATTATATTAAATTTTATCTATATCAAATCGACTGATAGAAACACTTTAATTTTTCTCGTAAAATAGTAATCTGCTTACTAATTTAATTGAAAACAGTCATTGTGTAATACCCATGTTTTATACTTCCTAGAATAGTAGGACAGTCCGTTATCCTCCTCATTAATGTTATAACAACTATAATTTTCCTGTCTTTCTAATGTACGTAGGATCTTAAGGATAGTTCTATCTTCAACCAAATATCTTACTATTCTCTCTACTTCTCTCTCCATCAATTCTTGGCAGCCTATTGTAATTGATAATTATGTTATTACTTATATATGGTAACGAACATTTTTAATATAAAATTCCACGTACTTTTCTAGAGGAAAATTAAGTTAAAGAAAAGATAAATAATAAGACTCTTTTTTCATTTTCACAAATGTATTTAAATGAGAGCATCAAGTAAAAATCATATTTTATCTTCAAGATTCTCATCAAAAATAACAAAATTTTAAAACAATAGATATAAATTAACTTTTTAAAGTACAGTTGATGTGAACTCTTTTATAAGGCATTTTACAATGGGCAGTTTACCTCATATTAAAATTTTTCAATCAAATATTCTAATCCCAATCTCTTTTTTGCTTATTTTCAGCTTCATCTCTGCGAATTCTTATGCACAAACTGCAGGTATTGATGATACTTTATTGCCCAAATTATTTGATAGAGTGAAAGACGCTGTTGTACAAATTACTGTATCAAACGAGGATCCCAATGCTTCTGCACTAGGTTCGGGTTTTGTTTTTGACAAATTCGGTCATATTATAACAAATGACCATGTGATTCGTAATAGGTCTTACAATGATACTAATACTACTAATACTAATAATGTTACTATAACTTTTTTGAATGAAAAGTCCTTTAAAGCAAAAATAATTGGTAGTGATCCTTTTTCTGATCTGGCCGTTTTAGAAATAGAAAATTCAAAAAATGAGTCAATGATACCATTGGTCTTGAGTAATTCGTCTAATGTAAAAATTGGAGAACGTGTGATTGCAATAGGTAACCCGTTTGGTCTTTCTGGCTCTATGACTGAAGGCATAATAAGCGGATTAGGAAGAGTCATACCATCTCAGAGTCCAGAAAGCCCTGAAGGTCCAGAATTATCGCCTGATCAAGGCAACACACGTCTTCCTCCGACTTCATTTTCGATACCAGAGATAATACAAACTGATGCAGCCATAAATCCTGGAAATTCTGGGGGGCCATTACTTAATTTAAGGGGACAGGTAATTGGAATAAATAGTGCTATTTTTTCATTAACAGGTGATTATTCTGGTGTAGGATTTGCAATACCAGCAAGTACTATTCAAAGAGTAGTACCGATCTTGATATCAGAACATTCCTATAAACATCCATGGATTGGAATTTCAGGTATTGACGTTAATGAACAGATTGCCTCCGCTATGAAATTAAACACGACATCAGGTTTTCTTGTAATAGATACTAGTCCGGGTGGACCTGCAGCAAAGGCTGGAGTACAAGGGGGAGATAAATTAGTAGATGTAAACGGAAGGAAGACAAGATTGTTTGGAGATGTTATTACCAAAATTGATAATCAAAGTGTTTCCAAAATTGATGACATACTACTGTATCTTGAACAACAAAAGAAGGTCGGACAAAATGTTACCTTAACTGTGATCAGAGATGGTAAATCCCAAACAATTGATGTTGTTTTGGCTGAAAGACCATTACGACTCAACATAGAACCGCTCTGGCTGGGAATTGATGGTATTGATATGAGTGCTGAAATTGCTTCTAAACTTAAGCTTAATCAGAGCACTGGAATTCTAGTAGCTGGAGTTATTTTGGATGGACCTGCAGACAAGGCTGGCATGAAAGGGGGTTATAAGATAACGGAAATTAATGGAACTCAAATAGAGTTAGGTGGGGATATTATTACCAGTGTGGATAACCGGCCAATTCAAAATTTGGAAGAGCTATCTCATTATATCACAAATAATAAGGTAGAAGGCGATGTAATCACAATTGGTATTCTGAGAGATGGTCAACCGGAAGAAATTAAGATTACTCTGGAAACAAAACCAAGGGAATTAAGACAATAGTTGGATAGGATAGAGAATAGGTAGAACGAGATATTAATTAGAATCGCTAAATTCTTTATAACTATCCTTAAATTCTGTATTTGTTCTGTGCAAAAGATCGATGAATTTTTTGTCTTTAGATAGAACTTCCCTCATACTACTTTCTAATTCATAATATGCTACCTCCGTGTCACCAGTTTTTGATTTTGGTGTAAGAGAAAGAATATTTGAATCAGAATACATAATTATAATCCTAAATGCTAATAGTTTCGCATTTAGTTCTAGTTCGAACAATAAATCGTTCATCATTTTATTTTTATGTTCCTCATTAGAGTTCTGTGTATCTTCCAACCAGTTTATAGTAATTCTGCAGCATTGTTTAAGATACTGTGTTATCACTGAATAAAATCTGGCCGTACTTGACGCTATTGTATCTACTTCAAAATATTGATACAAGAGTGTTAGAAGAATTGGGTCATTGCTACACTTTTTCAAAAGATTAGGAGGATAACTTCTGGTTTCAGAGAGCACGTAAAATAGTCCAGTACTAGTCAGTTGGTATTTTCTCATCCCTCTTAGAATTAGTCCCTTTTTTTCAACAAGTAACTTGGACCCTAGTAATTTTGAGATAGATGATGTATCACCAATTTGGGTCTTGTCTCTTAGTCTTAGATATGATCCTATTTGTGCAGATAAATCAACATTATTTATTACCTTAAACAAAATTGATTTTTCTTCTGTTCCTACTTCTTTTCTTTTATAATCATACAATGTTGCGAAATAATTAGAGTAGTCCATTTTTAATCTTGGAGTATTGGAATAATAAAATTAATTGAATTTAAATTGTTCATTGTAAAAATGGAATATGTATGAAAAGTTATCCTAAAGCTGAGCGGAGTTTATTATCGATATAGTAGTTATTTTTTCATAATTTGTATAATACTACATTTAAAAAGCACTCTCTTTGTGTAACTCGTGATGGGGCCATCGTCTAGCTTGGTCAAGGATACCATCTCATTTGAATTGATATATTCTCAGTGAGGTATTGGCCTGGGGCGCTGGCGGTCGTGGGTTCAAATCCCACTGGCCCCATAACGCTCAAATTGTCTAGTGATAATAGATAGCGTCTTAATTACCATATTGCTTTAGGTACACTTTTTGACTGCTTATAATGTCAAATAGAGTCAGATATAGTCTACTTTATATTTAGATTATCACATATGAATAATGGTTCATTAATGAAATATGTGAAAATGAGTTTATTCATAATATTAATTACTTTATCCTTCATTTTGATTCCGTCATTTGCATTAATTTCTTCTTCTCAGTCTAATGAAACTTTATCCAATGATACGTTGTCTAACGATACATTGTCGGATAATTCTGAGAATGATTCTCCTTTTCTTGAAAATGAAACTTCCTTTGCTTCTCTGAGTAGGTCTCTAGCTGAAACAAATCAATCAGAAGAAGAACCCATACCACCACCACCGCCATCAGAATCAGAAGATGAAGCTGACCAAGGAGCCGATAACTAGAACGTAAAGGTTAATAATTACAAAGAAAAAAATAGACTTATGGGAAAATATGAATTACCTCCGTTACCATACAGTTACGATGCACTAGAACCACATATTGACGCGAAAACTATGGAAATACATCACACTAAACATCATCAAACTTATACGGATAAGCTTAATGCAGCTCTTGAAAAGTGTCCATCTGATATCCAAGAAAAGGATATTTTAGAAATACTATCTAATCTTGATCAAGTACCAGCGGATCAAAAAAGTGCTATCAACTTTAATGGAGGAGGATTTGATAACCATCGAATATTTTGGCATAATATGAAGTCAAATGGCGGTGGTGAACCGAGCGGGTCTATTGCTGATGCAATTAATGCATCATTTGGAAGCTTCTCTGCTTTTAAAGAAAAATTCTCTTCAACTACGGTGTTGATTCAAGGTAGCGGATGGGGATGGCTTGTATACAATCCATCAACTAAAAAAGTGGAATACAAATCCATGCCAAATCAGACAAGTCCACGTACAGAAGGTTTGATACCACTTTTAGGATGTGATGTGTGGGAACATGCTTATTATCTCAAATATCAGAATAAAAGACCGGACTACGTTACTGCTTGGTGGAATGTTATAAACTGGCAAGATGTTTCAGAGAGATTCGATAAAGTTAAAAAATAAAAAATCATTATTTTTTAATGCACCAAGGTTCGCCATAAATCAATTCTCTATCTGAAAGTTATAAACTAATTTTTGAATAGTTAATAGTTTTTATTATAGCATGTTTCGGTAGTAATAAATAAGTTAGTTCTACATGTTTAGAACGATTCTTTATCAGACCATTCTCATTTATTAGTTCTTTTTCAAGTATAACTTACTTCACTATTTTTATTTTTTATTTCTTTTTCAATTATAAATTCGTCCAACACATTGTTACCTTTATTATCATAGAAAGTTCCAGTCAATTTTGTGTGGGGATTGCCGTTACTGATGTCTATATTCAGAAATCCGAATTTGTCCGCAAATTGTGTAGCCATATAAGGAGATCTTCCATCTAGAGCATAGAAGTTTACTCCTCCTGTACCCACTGTCGCAAAAACAATACCGTTCTTATTAGTATTATCGCCTGTAGTAACTCCATTTGTTGGTATTGGTTTTGAACTCTCGCCAGGATTAAATGTAAGTGGGTATGTTCTCTGATAGTTGTGATTATGTCCGCCCAATACTAGATCAACACCATACTTTTCGAAAAGTGGATGATAAAGCTCCCTTATTTCACTCTCAGCCTTATGTTGTGATGGTGAAGTGTAAAGAGGCTTATAGGTACTTACAATTATCCAATTAATATCTCCGTTTTGAGATGCCTTTTCCAGATCTTGTTTTATAAAATTGTATTGCTCAGATCCTTCTTTAAAGTCAGTTAGTGTAGCCATGACAAGAAAATGAACTTTTTTGTAATCATAAGAATAGTACGGTTTGTCCAATTCAAAGCTTTGGACATACTGGTTCAATTTTGCTTGTCCATCTTTGGTATCATGATGTCCCAAAGTGATCATCATTTTACCTTTGAGAGGTGACATTATATCAAACCAACAATCGGCAGTACTATGGTATGAAAGATCTCCCAGTGCTAGAACTAATTCAGGTTCTTTCTTTTCCATATTTGCTACAGTATTTTGTGTATTTTTTGAGCATCCAAAATCACCGGAGGCAGCAAAATTAAAGTTCTTATCACCATTATTATTACCACCCTCATTACCACCATCAAAACCATAGCCATCATAAGTCTCGTGATCACCATCGTCCTTGCTACCATCGTCATCATCGTCATCATCGTCCTTAGCTTTGTCTTCTTCTTGTTGTTCTATGAGGAGTTGATTATCCTTGTCATTTTCTATCTTGTCTTTTAACTTCTCTATTTTCTTGTCCAAGTTAGCCTGTATTTTTTGAATTTTTAAGTCTAATCCGGTAATTTTAAGTTCCTCCTCATCATAATTATTCTGTTCTTCATTATCTTGATCTATGCCCTTGTCCTCTTCTTGTTGCTTCAAGAGAAGTTGATTATTTTCCTTGTTTATCTTATCTTCCAATTTCTCTATTTTCTTGTTGACTTTATCTTGCTTTTGCTCAATATTAAGGTCTAATCCACTCAGTCCAAGCTTCTCATCATCATTGTCATTGCCTTCATCTTTAGCCTTGTTTTCTTCCTTTTGTTGTTGTTCTAAGAGTTGTTGCTCCTTAGCCTTGTTTTCTTCTTTTTCTTCTTCTTGTTGT
>JAATVM010000216.1 GCA_014523495.1 Nitrososphaerales archaeon TH1920 | reverse complement strand
ATGCTTTGCTCAAACACAATAAGGCTCTCCCGGATTTTTCATTTGATAGCGTTAAAAAATCAGACGTATGTCTTAAGGCGCCTGTGGGAGAACACGCGGCAGATGTAATTCTTGTTTTAAGAAGGTACTTCGATCTCTACGCTAATGTCAGACCTGCGAAATCATACCCAAATGTAAAATCTCTTCACCCATCTGTGGATTTAGTGATTGTCAGAGAAAATACTGAGGATCTTTATTTGGGATGGGAATTTCCCGTAGGGGACGATGCAGTTATAGGGTTAAGACTAACAACAGCGCAGGCATGTAAAAAAATTGCAGAATATGCGTTTGAAGAAGCATTACGAAGAGATACTAAAAGAAATGTTACTTGTGTCCATAAATCAAACGTTATGAGAGTTGGAGATGGTATGTTCACTAAAATTAGTAAGGAGACTGCAAAAAAATACCCCGACGTAGAATTTAGTGAATCATATGTAGATGCGTTTGCAATGAATCTGATTAGAAATCCTCAAAAATTTGATGTGGTCTTGACAACAAACTTGTTTGGAGATATCCTGTCAGACGAGGCAGCACAAGTTGTTGGTGGGCTGGGGTTGGCACCTGCAGGAAATATTGGGAAAAAATTTGCAATATTTGAACCTGTTCACGGCGCTGCATTTGATATTGCAAATAAGAATATTGCAAATCCTTCATCCATGTTCTTATCTATAAAAATGATGTTAGAGTGGTTGGCCGAACAAAATAATAATAACGATCGAGATAATCTTATTAATTTAGGAAAAAAAATAGAAAGCACACTAATAAGTTTACTTGAAGAGAACATAAAAACTATAGATGTGGGTGGTAACATGCATACAGACGAATTTACAAGGACCTTTGTATCCAAACTAATTTTATGAATTTTCTAATGTACTTAATGCAATCACTATTATTGATTCTTTCAACTAAGATCATATAATAAAAAAGAACCCTTCATATTCTAATTGGATTCTTAACAACAAGAATTTGTTAGTCCTTATGCTTTGGCGCGGCTTGACAGAATTCTGTCAAAACACCGTTCATGGATTTTGGATGAATGAAGGTTATTTTCCTTCCGTAAGAACCAGCTCTAATGTTTCCAATCATCCTGGTGCCTTTAGCAATTGCTCTTTCAACATCACTATCTATGTCATCTGCAGTAATCGCTATATGATGAATTCCCTCGCCACGATCAGTCAAGAATTTTTTTATCGGGCTGTCATCTGCAGTTGGTTCCATCAATTCTATTCGAGTATCCTGTAATGTCAAAATAGCAACTTTGACCCTTTCTGTAGGAACTTCTTCTATGTCAATCTTGTCAATTCTCAAAATCTTTTCATAGTTCTTTAGCGCTTCATTGACATTGTTTACTGCTATAGCTACATGATCAACTCTCATATCATATAACCATCAAAAAGAGAATTTTGGTTCATATTTGCCAAAAATCTCAACAAAAATATCACTTATTTCTCCCAATGTAACATGACCTTTTATTGCAGAAATAATATGAGGCATAAGATTCTCGTTTTCTTTTTCAGCAAATGTTTGCAATTTGCTTAATTCAGAATTTACTCTAATTTGATCTCTATGTTTCTTGAATTCTTTCAATTTGTTCACTTGACGTATCTCTATTTCAGGATCTATAGTATTCAATTTTGGTTCAACATCATTTTGATCTTGAAATTTATTTACACCTACAATCACACGATCGCCATAGTCTATTTCCTTCTTCAACTGGTAAGCATTACGTCTTATTTCTTCCTGAAAGAAGCCACTTTCTATTGCTGCTAGTGCACCTCCAATTTTCTCTATTTTCTTGAGATATTTTTCAACCCCGTCTTCTATCTCGGATGTCAAATATTCAAGATAATACGATCCAGATAGTGGATCTACAGTCTTTGTTACCCCAGTCTCATTTGCTATAATCTGCTGAGTTCTTAATGCCACCTTGACAGATTCCTCAGTTGGCAGGGCCAACGCCTCATCTCTAGAATTTGTGTGCAAAGATTGGCTTCCGCCCAATACGGCTGACAATGCCTCGAGTGTAACCCTTACTATGTTGTTATCGACTTGTTGCGCTGTCAGAGATTCTCCGCTAGTCTGAACATGAAAACGCAAATGCGTTGATTTATCGCTCTTTGCTCCAAATCTTTCTTTCATTATCCTTGCATAAATACGACGAGCTGCTCTAAACTTGGCTACCTCCTCAAAAAATTCCATAGTACAGCAGAAAAAGAATGATAGACGTGGTGCAAATTCATCGACATTTAATCCTCTTGATACACATGTGTTGATGTACTCTATTGCATTCGCAAATGTAAATGCTAATTCTTGAATTGCGTTGGAACCTGCTTCACGCATATGGTAGCCAGAGATACTTATGGGATACCACTGTGGAACGTGCTTAGAACAATACTGAATCATATCACCAATAATTCTCATCGACTGTCTTGGTGGATAAATATACGTATTACGTGCAATGTACTCCTTTAGGATATCATTTTGCGTCGTACCCCTTAAGATGCTAGATGAAACTCCCTGTGATTCAGCCACTGCGATATACAGAGCCAAAAGAGTTGAAGCGGTCGAATTTATTGTCATTGAGGTACTAACTCTTTCAAGAGGAATGTTTTGAAAGCATGTCATCATATTGTCAATCGAACTGATTGCAACTCCAGTCCTTCCAACCTCTCCCTGCGAATATGGGTTGTCAGAATCTCTCCCGGTTTGCGTTGGAAGATCAAACGCTAGTGATAGTCCTGTCTGTCCATGTTCTAACAAGAATCTAAATCGATTGTTTGTCTCCTCTGCACTTCCAAATCCACTGTATTGTCGCATAGTCCATAGTCTTTCTCGGTACATTTTGGGATAAAGTCCCCTAGTGTACGGAAATTTGCCAGCGTCTTCCTCACCTGAGTCACTTTTTATATCTTTTGAGGAAAAAATTCTTTTTACAGGAATCCCTGAATCAGTTTTGACCTTTTTTATTTCCTGTTTTGCCATAGTTCTATTCTCCTATACAATAATCTTATTTGCGAAATTTAAAGCTGCGTTATATGGATCTACTTCCTTTTTTAGTATTTTATTTACAAGTTTGTTGTACTCTTGACTATTCATAATCTTTTCAATAGATTTTTCTTTTATTACATTTAAAATCATATCTCTCAATTCATTTTCTAGTATTGATTTTTCTCTGGACTGATATTTTTCATCATTTAATAATTTGACTAGAGATTTTGTTAATTCCTTTATTCCTTTCTGCATCTTTGCAGAACATTTAACAACTAATTTTTTATTATTTCCAATTAGGTCAGAAATGATATTGTACAATATTGTAGCTCCTTCCAAATCTGATTTATTTATCACATATACGTCTCCAATTTCTGTTAACCCTGCCTTTATTGCCTGTATACTGTCACCTGTTTGTGGATTGAAGATCACTACTGTAATATTGACTGCTTTTGAAATTTCGATCTCTAGCTGGCCTGCACCCACGCTCTCTACTAATATCAGATTATAACCTGCAGCATCCAGTATTCTTACTACGTTTCTTAGTGACCTTGAAATACCCCCTTCTGCTCCTCTTGACGCCATGCTCCTCACATATATCTCGTCGCTAATTGACATCATTCGTACCCTATCTCCAAGAAGAGCGCCTCCAGTTAGTGGACTTGAAGGATCTACTGCTAAAACAGCTACTTTGTAACCAAGAGAATGAAATTCTGCAGCCAATCTTCCTATTAACGTACTTTTACCCGAACCTGTAGAGCCAGTGAATCCTATTGTCTTGGCATTCCCTGTTTTTTTATAAATCTTATGAATTATTTTTACCGATTCGGATTCATTATTATCGACGATTGAGATTGCTCTTGAAATTGATCTTTTTTCACCTTTTAGAATTCCATCTACTAACCCTGACACGTTTGATTTAGCTGGAAAGTTAAGTATTAAAAGTTACTCATATATGCAAATGCAACCAATTTGGATCACTTAATTGACAAAAAATTTTAAACCTCGACTATAAGTTTTAGATATATGTCTACATCAACACATGGCAAAAAAAAACCAATAAGAGTTCTTGTCTCTAAATTGGGGTTGGACGGTCATGACCGCGGAGCACTGGTCATATGCAGAGCTCTTAGAGATTCTGGAATGGAAGTGATATATTCTGGACTATTCTGTACTCCTGAACAGGTTGCAAAAATTGCTATCGATGAAGATGTTGATGTCGTCGCAATGAGTTTACTTAACGGTGCCCATTTGACATTATTTCCCAGAGTTGCAAGTATTTTGAAAGAACGTGGTGTTAGTGATATACTTTTGATTGGTGGAGGTGTCATCCCTGTTAAGGATAAAAAGATACTTGAAGAAAAGGGAGTAAAAGGCAATTTTGGGCCAGGCACACCGCTTGATATAATTATTAAATATATTCACAATAATTTAAAAAAATAAATTTTATTTAATTTAGTCCCTTCTTGGAAACAAAAAATTAGTGTACTCTCTTGTAATCATTTCTGTGTGCTAGCATGAATTTCTTGAGACAAATTACTGTCTATAAGAACATGATTAACTGAATTTGATTACTTATTTTTAGTGCCATGAGGATAATCAATTTGATCATAATTTTATCTTAAATGAAGAATTCAGTGCAGAAAAATATTATGTGTATCTTATAGCGGCAATAACCTGGAATTATGCGGATAACAATTTAATTAATACCTGTCTATTAACTGGTAATGATCAAAATATCTCTAATTCCCTCTTTTGTTTATGATCGAATTAGTTTAATACAAACAGTACAGATTTTATTTTGAGATAGTGATGAAGATTTAAATCTAAATTGTTATTCAGTAAATCTCAATCTATAAAATGACTCTGATTGGGGACGTTTATCGATGGCTCTACAGTAAATTTATTTCTCGTCCTACAAATTTTAGTTGGATAATAAACAATCGGCTTGCAGGAAGTGGATTACCTCTATCTATTGATCAATTCATGTGGCTGGTGAATCATGGTATTTGCACGATCGTAACAGTACGAGAAATCCCATTGCCTCTGCAGTGGTTATCAATTCCCGAATCAAAGAATACCCAATCTGATGGTAGAACCATTAAAAAGATAGACTATTTGCATTTAAGAGTAGAAGACTATCATTCTCCTTCCGTCGAAGAGATTGATTCGACTGTTAAATTTATAGAAACTGAAATTGAAGTAGAAAAAAGACCAGTTTTAGTTCATTGTGCTGCCGGAAAAGGAAGGACCGGGACGATACTGGGTGCTTATCTTTTAAAAAAAGAAAATCTTCGTGCAAAAGACGCTATAAATAAAATTAGGAAACTGAGACCAGGGTCTATCCAAACAGATTCACAAGAAAAGGCTATCTATGAATATGAGAAATATCTGAGAGACAAATCAGTAAACTCAATTTGAAATATTCCCAAATGTCCTGATAGTAAAGAGACCATATGGTCATATGAGTATGATAACATTTTATTGATACTGCATATGATATTATCTGACATGGATTTTGAGAAGCTAGAAAAGTTGGCAAATGAAGCAAACGTCGCACGAAACCAGAATATGAAACAAAAGGCGAAAGAAATAGAGGAAGAGATCATGAAAAACATCACTGAAGAAGATTTAGTGTTTCCTGTAGAGCAAGAGGTCTTAATAACCAAAAATTCTGCTTCATTTATATATAAAAATAACAAGACATATCCTTCACTACTAGAATTTATTGGAAGGATTCTTCACGTTGATATCCCCATCAAACTCAATGAATGTAAATTTGGTCCTGGAGGAATTATAGTATCTGCCAACAATAAGGAAGAAGCAAACAAAATCTTACTTGATTGTTGCCATGAATTACAGATTCTTATCAGGGCAAAAAAAGGACATATTGATTAATGCGAGATTGAAGGCGCATGAAACATTCATTTTCTCTTAATTGCTTCTAGTAGACTCGATAACATGAATGGCTTTACCAAAATGTCTTCCTTATTTACTCTAAGTGAATCAATTTTATCTGAAGTTCGATTGAGCGGATTCGTGGTTGTCAAAACAATTCTTTGATTCGGTTTAATTCGATAAATCTCTTTTGCAACGTCACTTGCTTCAATAATACCACTCAAATGCATGTCTAAAATAATTATATCAAAATCATTTACTTTCAGCACAGACAAGCATTCGTTACCATCTGACGCTATGATTACATCTAGATCCAATGCACTCAAATATTCTGCGTAAAGGGTCATTAAATCTGGTTCAGATTCCACAATAAGAATTCGCATCGCATTTTTTTGTCCAAAGGACGTACGCAGCTGATTTAGATCATATTCATTTAGATCCATCGTCAAGTCATGTAATTTTGAGATCTTGGATTTTGAATCAAATTTGTTCTGTCCCAGTATCAAATTAGGGTGAGGACATATTACTGTGATGTGGTAACTATTGTTGAGCCATTCATCATGAACATCCTGCCACCATTTCTCTAGGATTTCAGACTCATCAAATGATTTATTTTCACATAAACAGCATGCAGCATCAGCGAAGACAATTATTTTGTCTCCCTTACCCTGAACGATGCGGTCATGAAGTAACTTCTCTAGATTAGCTTTGAGATTCTCAAATGGCAGTAGGTTTCCCCTTAATGCAGATTCATAGTATGGCCTAAAATTGATAATCTGCAAATTATTATTATCAATATGACTTTGATAGTTTTCTATTTTAGCAAATAAATTTTCCATATTTGAAATGTGTAACTGGTCAAAAGCATAGACAGATGCATAAATGCAAAGCTGCTCGTTTTCTAGTCCTTTATTAATCCAATGCGCAGCTGCTTCAGTGCGTGCTTCGTCTTTGTCGTATAAGAGCATGACATGCTTTCCTTTAGAAATTTCAAAAGGGTTCTCTATGTTACTCATAAATAAACTCCTCATGTATGTCATTCTTAATTCGTTTTAACAATATGACGCAGCATACTGTACTGAACATCATAGTTTATTAGGATTATCGTGTATTTATAGCAAAAAATTGATGATACAAGTAAGAGTAAACTATCAATTTACTCTCAAGACAGCAATGATTTATCAATATTTACAATATATACTGCAAGAAAACTAATAGTTGAATAAGTTACTTTGTTACAATAGCTGTTACGAATTCCTTTGGAGACAGTCAATATAAAGCATTGATCATGCTAGTGGACCATCTGCACTGATAATGGTAACAAAAAAATTAAATCAAAATTTCAAATAGTATCCAAAATAAGTTTTAAAGAATTTTAGAATATGTATTTTCAATACCCTTTAAATTTAACAATCCTATCTCCTATTCACCATTCTTCCACATCATCTTTCTCATCTCGTTACCGACTATTTCCAGCTGATGTTTTTCTAATTGATTCATGAATCTGACAAACGAGTTCTTCCCATCCTTTTTGTATACGCTTGCCCATTCGTTAGCAAATTCTCCTGATTGAATGTCCTTTAGGACTTGTTTCATATTTTCTTTTACTTCTTTGTTTATTATCCTTGGTCCTCTAGTTAGACCTCCGTACCTAGCCGTTTCACTGACTCTATTGTACATGCCTGTTATACCATATTTGTATATCAAATCTACTATTAGTTTTAGCTCATGTAGGCATTCATAATAAGCTACTTCTGGTTGGTAACCAGCTTCAACAAGGGTTTCAAATGCACTGAGAACCAGAGAATGAGCTCCGCCACACAAGTCAACTTGTTCTCCAAACCAATCTGTTTCTACTTCTTCCTTGAATGTAGTCTCAATCACTCCTGGTCTAGTACTTCCGATGGCTTTAGCCAAAGCTAGAACCGTATTTAACGCACTCCCAGAATAATCTTGATAGACTGCAACCAGTGAGGGTGTACCAAAACCTTCCTCATACAATTCACGTACTCTTTGGCCAGGTCCTTTGGGAGCGACCATAACTACATCAATATTTTTGGGAGGAATAATCCATTTCCAATGAATAGCTGCTCCATGAGAAAAATTCAGTGTTTTACCTTCTGAGAGTCCTGGCTCTATTTCATTCTTGTATACAGTAGATTGCTCCATGTCTGGAGTTAAAACGTGAATAATATCAGCTAATTTTGAAGCCTCTTTTACTTCTTTAACAACGTGTCCATCATTTTCTGCAATTTTCCATGATTTTCCTCCTTTGTATAACCCAATTATTACATTCAATCCAGATTCTTTCATATTATTTGCTTGAGCTCTTCCTTGGATACCATAGCCTACTATAGCAATTGTTTTGTTTTGAAGTTGTTCTAAAGAAACATCACCATCAAACCATTTTTTTGCAGTCATACTTACTCATATTCTATATCGATATATATGCTATCAAATTCGATAGAACTTGCGTATACTTATTGGTGTAGGGTCAAATCTCCATTCTAACCAAACATTTCTTGCATTCTAAGATTAAGACACTCGGTTTATTAGATATCACTGAAAATTTTTTTCCGCCACAGTTCTTGCATACTGGACAGGTTCTCACTGGTTTTGTCATTGAATATATCAGAATATTTTCTCCGTTCGGTTAATCATTTTATATCAGGATAGTGTTTAATCTCTCCAGATCCATTTCTCTGACTTTCAAACAAAACTTTAATTCTGCGAATTCCATCGATTTCCGAAATTATGCGATGTACGGCATTTGGTACAAAATCTTTCCACTCCTTGTTCATCACAATATTCATCCTAATGTTAGTGCCATTACAATTATTTTTATCGTAAAATTTAGGGGTACGCACATCAAAAATTTCAGAACTATGAGAAAAAAGCTCTACAACGAATTTGTTACCAGTGTAAATGGCATCAAATTTAGGTAACATGGATTTCAGATACTGAACCCAAATTGAATTATTTTCTAAATTTAGAATCGGGATAATGTATACTCTTTTAAGATCAATATTATCTTGCGCCAAAGAATCATGAATGAAGTGAACTCGCTCTCCTGCAGTAAATGGATTTGAAAATGTATAGTTAAACTGAGAACTTCCTATTGCTATTATCAACACTTCGCAGTCATCTAATATTTGATGGGCAAGTTTCAAATGACCATTGTGAAATGGTTGAAATCTTCCTATCATTAATCCAGATTTGACCAATTTTATCTAATATTTAATTTACTTACCTGTTCTTTTATTTTATCTGTATCCACTTTTTTGAAGATTGGTTCAATATCACCTAATTTATGACCGGGGCTCAACGAAATTGTTCCAATTGTTTTCCAATTCTGATCGTGAATGTTACCTTCTAAGCCTAACTGTTTCCAAACTTTTTCTACTGAAAACGGTATGAAAGGTTCAAGTAAAATAGATATGGATCGTACTGCGTTTATTGAAATAAAAAGTGCTGAACCTGATTCTTCAGGATTCTTCCAGGGCTCTTTTTTCTGAAAGTATTGATTAAAAGTTGAGGAAAAATATAGAATATTTTTTAATGCCCTATCAATTTCGTTACTTAAAATAGAGCCGCCCACAATATTACCAATCCTTTCTATTTCCTCCAAAGAGTTTCTATCTGTGTTATCATATTCTTTCGGATTCGGTATTATATTGCCAAAATATTTTTTAATAAAAGTTAAAGTTCTATTTATAAAGTTGCCAATATTAGCTATCAATTCATTGTTTATTTTTTTTTCAAAATCATTCCAATCAAAATTGATATCATCTTGGGAGTAACTGCAAATTGATGCTATGTAAAATCGTAAATAATCAGGTTGAAATAAATCTACAAATTCCCTCAACCCAATATACCAATTCCTGCTCTTTGAGATTTTATTATTTTGAAGCATAAGGTGTCCACGCGTTGGGATAAAATCAGGCAATTTATATTCTTTATTTATACCGATTCTAATTGCTGGTAAAAAAAGATAGTGATGGTAAACAATGTCTTTTCCAATAAAATGATATATTTTAGAATTATTCCATTTTTCTCTTGCTCTGTTGGTATCACCTAATAGTTCTATAAACGAGGAAATATAACATAAATGATTATCAAACCACCCATAGAACACTTTATCTTTTTTTTCATTACTTGAAATAGGAATAGGCACTCCCCAAGAAATATCCCTTGTTATATCCCAATCCTGAAGTCCTTCGACAATCCAGTTAAGTACATATTTCTTGACATCTTGTTGAAGTAATTCGTTTTCCTTTAACCATTTTTCAAGAATATCTTCAAAATTGGAGAGCTTGAAAAAATAATGATTACTGTTTTTTTTGATTGGTGATATTCCACAAATAGCGCACTTTGGATCTAATATCTTCTCTGGGATTCTACCACATTTTTCACACAGGTCTGAATATTGATCCATTGCATTACAATAAGGACATTTCCCAACTACATAACGGTCAGGTAGAAATTTAGAGTCTTTTTCACAATAATATTGTACAACTTCCTTTTCATAGACAAGCTCCCTTTTTTTTAGAACGTTAAAGACGTACTGTACAAAACCTCTATTCGTGTCTGAGCTGGTTTGTGAAAAAGAATCAAAAACTATTCCAACCGAGTTAAAATCCTCAAGGTCTTTATCATGCCAATATTTAACATAGAGCTCTGGTTTCATCTTCTTTTTTTCAGTTTCAATAAGTACTGGTGTACCAAAATCATCTGATGCACATAGGTGATAGACTTGTACTGCATTTAGTTTTAGAAATCTACGAAATATGTCAGCCGGCAGATATGTCGAAGAAATGTGACCAAGATGTATCTCTCCGTTGGCATATGGTAAAGCACTAGTTATGATTACACCGTCTTTATTGGAATTTTGCACAGCAGAAACAGTGATAAGAAAAGAGGAATTAAAACTATCTGAAAAAATCATTATTCTAGGACATCATGTGTAGTTGGTATCCAATTCTACAAATTTATTTGATTATAGATATTTTGATCAGTAATTAGTTATATCATAATGATTCAGTGTAATAGCCAGATGAATAATATCGAATTAATTGACAATGGAAAAAAGTCATGGGAATGGGCGTACTCTCATATGGGTATAATGAATACAATAGTTTCTGAAAATCTTACACGCAAACCATTAGAAGGACTGAGGTTAGGTCTCTCACTACATGTTACAAAGGAAACTTCTGTTCTTATAATAGCAGCAATAAAATTAGGATCGAAAGTTGCTCTGTGTTCAGCAAATCCGTTATCTGTTCAAGAAGATATAGCTGCTTTCCTTTCATCAAAAGGAGTCAAAGTTTATGCTTGGAAAAATGAAACTGATAGTGAGTATTTGGATAATCTAAATAAAGTTTTAGAAACGTCTCCTCAAGTACTCACCGATGATGGATCAAATCTTCACATGATGGCACATAATAAGGGTGTCCATTATATATTGGGTGGAACTGAGGAAACTACATCGGGAATTACAAGATTAAAAGCATTAGAAGAAAGCGGAAAGCTGTTGTATCCTGTTATTGGTGTGAATGAGGCTCGCACAAAACATCTATTTGATAATCGATACGGAACAGGACAAAGTACAATAAGCGGTATCATTAAATTGACAAATATTCTTATCGCGGGTAAACAAATAGTTGTATGCGGATATGGATATGTTGGAAAAGGAGTAGCCTCTAGAGCAAGGGGCATGGGAGCTATTGTTACTGTTCTTGAGGTTGATCCTATAAGAGCCCTTGAAGCATATATGGATGGTTATCAGGTAAAAAAAATAAATCAGGTGGTGGATAAGGCAGATATTTTTATCACATGTACTGGACAAAAAAATGTAGTTAGAAACGAACATTTTAAAAAAATGAAGAACGGGGTAATACTTGCAAATGCAGGCCATTTTGACAATGAAATAGAGGTTGAAAAGTTATTTTTAAATTCAAAAAAGAGATATTCAATTAGACCATATTTGGACTGTTTTCACATTTATGGCAGAAAAATTTTGCTTCTGTCAAGCGGCAGAGTTGTTAATTTAGTAGGGGCTGAGGGCAATCCTCCTGAAGTAATGGCAATGTCATTCGCAAATCAACTGCTCTCTATAATGCATATTTTTAGAAATTATAAAAGAATGCAAAAGAAAGTTTACTCTGTCCCCGAAAATATAGACTCTAATGTAGCAAAATTATCCCTAAAGCATCTTGGAATAAGCATTGATAAACTGACAGTAATACAAAAAAAATATGCAAAATCATACTGATACAATATTAGATGGAACACTCCTATATTCAGCTAAAATTTATTTTTATTAATTATGGTGATAATTTTATGGTTAATAACGAATTTGGCGATGATGTAGTTCAAGATGAACCGAAAATAATGCTGAAAATACAAGAAAGATTTTGAATTGCTTTCTAGTAGTTCATGCATAATATTTTATAAGAGATTAAAACTTAAAAAAATAGTTATGACTTGGATGCGTGCTGCAGGTATTGAAGAGTTCGACAAAAAAACGGGAAAGGAAGTAAATTTAAGTGGGAATAGAATCGCCATTTTCCGGACAAAAGGTAAATTTTTTGCAATAGAAGCATTGTGCAGACATCAAGATGGTTCACTAGCGCCTGGTAAAGTGGATGGAGAAGTGGTAGAATGCCCGTTGCATTCATGGCACTATAATGTACGTACAGGCGAACTATTGGATTATCTTGAGGGAGTAAAATTAAAAACGTATAAAATTGATTTAAAGGGAAGAGATATCTACATAGATGTTTGAATTAATTATCACCTTATTTTCATAAATTGTTTTAGTTCAAATTTGAAAATATATAACAGACTTTCTGATACTCTTGAAGAGATTAGACCAAAAAAAGATAATAAGATTAGAATCTATGTTTGTGGTATCACCGTATATGATGATTGTCATATAGGACATGCAAGAACAATAGTAATTTTTGATGTTCTGCGACGATATTTAATCTACAAAGGTTATGATTTAACATATGTACAAAATTTTACGGATGTTGATGATAAAATAATAAATAGAGCAAAGTTGGAAGGAAAGACACCTGAAGAAATTTCTTCCAAATATATCTCCAATTATTTTGAAGATTTTACCAAACTAAATGTCCTGAGGGCCGATTTTTATCCTAAAGCTGCTGAACACATTACCGAGATGATAGGAGCCATTAAAATATTGAAAGAAAAAAATTATACTTATACTACTTTAAACGGGATATATTTTAGAGTGCGAGCATTTCCAAATTATGGTAAACTATCAAAGAAACAAATCAATGAACTTGAAGAAGGTTCAAGAATTGAAATTGATTCCTTGAAAGAAGATCCATTAGATTTTGCGCTGTGGAAATTTTCCTCTGAGACTCCCTCATGGGATAGTCCTTGGGGAAAAGGAAGACCAGGTTGGCATATTGAATGTTCTGTTATGGTATCGAAGTTCCTTGGCAATGAAATAGAAATTCACGGTGGTGGTACTGATCTCATATTTCCACACCACGAGAATGAAATTGCACAATCTGAATCATTCAACGAAAGAAAACTTGCAGATCTATGGATGCATGTGGGTATGATTACAATTAACACTGAAAAAATGTCAAAATCTCTCAGAAATATGATTCTACTCAAAAATGCTCTTAAAAAATGGGGAGCTAATACCCTTAGACTATACCTCATCTCCTCTCAATATTCAAAACCAATGGACTACAATGATGAAATTTTGTATGAATCATTGCAGAAGTGGAGACAGATCGAGCACTGTATCTACGAACTCAGAACAACAAGAAATGTGTCTAGAGATATTGACGAATTTGAAACAAAATGTAATAATTACTTGAATGATTTTATGTCGTCTTTAGATAATAATCTCAATACTTCGTCAGCATTAACTTCTTTTATGAAACTAATTTCATATATTAACAATTTAAGCTCATCTGAAAAATTAACAATCGCAATGTCAACTAGAGCGTTACCTCTGGTAAATACCATGATGAATATGATGGGTTTGAAGATAGTAGAGATTGATAATGATTCGAAAATAGAAATTGAAAAAATGATTGACTTGAGAAATAAGCTTAGGACTGAGAAAAAATTTCAACATGCAGATGACTTGAGACACAAAATCTTTGAATTATATGACGTTGAGCTAACTGACCATAATAGGTATACTTCGTGGAAAAAAAAGGAAAATATTGAATTTGATAAAAAGTGAAAATATTTGGAAAGACGAATTTTCAAACCTAACTCCGCATTTATTAAATTATTTTTTATTTTCCTCAGGGTGGTCACTTGATGATTTGTTAAACTATTATTTGACAAATTATTCAAAACATTGAGTAAATCATAATTGAAAAACAAGAAAATATTCTTGGCAAGCATAATATCTGCTTTGATAGTTGTTACAATAACTTTAGCAATATTTTTTAATCCTTTTAAGAGTAATATTCAAATTTTTGGCGAATTACTAAGCATCTTGGTATCAAAATCACAAGAACTGACAAGAAAATACCAGGAAGAAGTTGGAAAATGGAATTTGAAAACGCATGACAATTTGACAATGGTTCCTATCACTGACAGATATTTATCTCAGTTTGAAGCACTTGAAAATGAAGCAAAAAATTTGAATGTTCCAAATGGGCATGAAAATATCAAAAGTTCATTTATTAGATCGTTGGAATCAGAAGCTGCTAGCTATGAACATTTCAAGAAATATTTGATGACCGGAAATAGAAGTGAAGATCAACTCTCAACAGATAATTTGTCTCTTGCATATCAGTATGAAAAGGTATATTCTGATTTTCTATCCAAGAACCATTAGTCTTTTTTAGAAATACACCTCCTAGGAGACAAAAATATATTCGGTCTATATGTCAATATTTTTGAGATGTTTCCCAATGATAAGATATTTTATTTCATATCTTTGTAATCTGTCAATACCAAAAACAGTATTGATTTTTTCTGGTGCATTGCTATTACTAATAAATAATTCAGGCTACTCAATAGAAAATTTCAAGATTTTACAAACAAATACAATAATTGATGAAGGTGGCTTTATTCATCTATTTGGTGAAATAAAAAATATTTCACATGAACCTCAGTACGGTATTGCAGTTTATGCCAACTTTTATGATAAAAAAGGACAAAATATAGGTAATGGAAGTGGAATTGTCACGGCAAGATCCTTAAATACCGGGCAGGTATCCCCTTTTGAAATAATATTTTTGGATAAAGATAAATCCAAACAATTTTTTGATTATTCATTAAATTTTACAAGTAAATCCGGAAGTCATAAGGCCGATAGCGTGAATATAGTATCGTCAAAATCCAGGCCTGATATATTTGGATATTATTATGTTAGTGGACGAATTTCAAATATGGGAAACGAAACTGCAACAAATGTTCTTGCGATTGCATCTTTTTTTGACAATAATGGTAAAATAATTGGTCTATCAAGCGCAATTGCTGAGCCTGCTAATATAACATCAAATTCTGCAGCAAGTTTTACAATAGTAATGGATGATAAACTACAATCATCCAAGATCAAAGATTATTCGTTGATAGTAGATTCAGACCAGTACACATCAAAATAAATTATGTTTTATTGCTATAGATCTTACCGATGCTGAAAAATAAAATAATTTAGTGGCAAAGTTAATTCTATTAATGTAATAATTACCAGTATCTGTTTGGGAGATCTTGAGGCCACAGAATTATATACTGCCATTTTAAAATATCAGATATATGGATATATTTCATCCATCAATCTTTCTGGCCATGTTTCCATATTTGTTTATTGGTAGCTTTCCAGTTTTT
>JAATVM010000215.1 GCA_014523495.1 Nitrososphaerales archaeon TH1920 | reverse complement strand
TTCCCCTTTCTTCCCCAGACATAACGATTCAACAAATTTCTTTGCTTCATCAAAGCCTGATTGTCCTCTTTCAGGAGTGTTGACAAGAGCCAGCCTAATTCTGGTCCCGTTGATGTCCAAAGTATCCCCATCCACCACTTCGCTCACAATTCCCACCAACTCTACATCATTTGTCACATTTTGGTTCAAGTTTCGGTGAAAAAAATATTGAAATTTATAGTTTGGATGATTGTCCTTTCCGGCCAATTCTCGTACGTTTGGATCTAATCTCGTGAATGTGTCTCCGTACGTTAATTCGATTGCTAGAGCAGCTACAATGAAGAAAACAATGCCAAATACATAATAAAAGCTGATAAATTTTTTTATGTTCCTGAAAATAGAAATCAAAATTTGTATCAGGTTTTTAATATTCAATCATATGATAGTTTATGTTTGTCTAAATTTTTACTGCTCTGTAACTACTATATCTTTTGCCTCTGCCTTGAATCCTATTTTTGCATGGCTTCCATCACAATATAGCTTGGTATTTGATGATCCGCATCTGCAGAACGCTGCAAAAACTTTTCCATCCACTACAACTAATTCAGGTCCGTTTTCGGTACACTTGATCTCTACTCTAGCCATGACATCTTGTAGACGATTTCAGTATATAAGTGATCCCGAACCTATCAAATAGATTTGTACTAATTATGGAATTAGACTTAACGAGATAAGATTTGACCATGACCTTTGCTCAAGAATACGCGGATTGTATCCATACATGTTCACTTTTTTTGAAACACGTTTTGACAGGTACATGCCGAGCGAGCTCATAATTTGCCACAGTCTGGAATTTGGATTTGAAATAAAAGAATCTATTGCCCACTTGACTATGGAATGATATTTTGGGTTTGATTCGTTTATCGAATTTAAAATGGATTGACGTGACATGGATATAATATAGTGAGCATGTTCATGCATTTCTTTCTTGCTCGCATAATCTGATTTCTCTATTGTGAACTTGCCTTTTCTTAATTTTTCTAAAATAGAACCAATATTGTTTTCTGATTCCACCTTATTGATACTTCTTCCAATTGTGGATTTGACATGAGAATCGCTACCAGCTATTGATACCAAATTATTTTCCTTCGCGTATTTTTCGGCAATTAGATTTGAAAAGAAATCAATGTTATTGCTATTAAACGATTCAATAATGTCACATTTTTTTGCATATTCTCTAATCCCATTTGAAACAGCAAACGGATGAGCGGCACAGGACACGCCATTTTGCTGTCTAATCTCGTCAAGGGTTTCGTCTAGCGTCATACCAGGTCTTATTTCCTTTTCTATCCCATAAGCCAGTACGTGTCCCTTGTTGTTTATTGTAATTTCTTCAGCCGGGTAAATTCTTATATTTCGATATTTCGCATGGTTCTTTTTATATTCTAATATTTGGGAATAACCATCAAGAGTATTATGATTTGTGACAAACATGACGTCAATTTTCTGACGATATGCTATTTCTAACTGTTCTTCTATTGTTACCCCACAATCAAATGGCATTTTTGAAGCATAGATTTTGTGATTTGAAAAAACATTATGACAGTGAGTTTCAACGGTGAGAACCTGTGACATAGCTTCCTATACATACTCCAAATTGTTTTTGCCTAATATATACTGAAGACTGATTTCCCAACTTCGAAAAATAACTGACTTTATGAATCGCGAATAAAATAATTACACTTATTCCATTACAAGCCCAACGTTCGAAAAAATTACAGAATTGTTCGATATTTGTGAGTGATTATAATTCAAAATTTTATACTCGATCCATCTCTCTATTATTGCAAGGTGTGTATCATTATCTAATTTCTATAACTTCTCCCACTATCTGATTCATTGCAGATTCGGCAATATCAAAGGAATATTCTGCAGTTCTTCTTATGTGTTCTAGGATGAGTTTTACATAGATATTATTATAATTCTTTGGATTCTTCTCTTTATCAATAAGTGCGATAATGTCATCTTCAATAGTTCTGATGTTCTCAGATTTATCCACTATACTATCGGCCAAGTAATAATCCTTCCTAAGGAACGCTTCTATCGCATCACTCAATAATTGTAGCGACAAATCGCTCATTTTTATTATTCTCTTACGTAACTCTTCAGGAATTGTTCCAATCTGTGAACTTTTTAGAGCAATCTCTGAAGCGTGGTCTGCTATTCTCTCAAGGCTCCTTACCGCTGCACTGTAGCTAAGACAATCAGCAGGGCTTTTCAGACCTATCCCTTTGAGAATGCCCTCGTTCTGGGAGGCGATGACTAGATTGCGGAGAACATATAGACTAAATCTATCTACCTCGTCATCTGATTTTATTACTGTTTTGTACAAGTCTTGGCTATCCTCTGTTAGTATAGAAATAGCATCTTTGTGCATCGATGAACCTATCAGGAACATTCTCCTAACAGCAGTATTTATAGACAATTCTGGCAAGCTCAATAATACTTGAATTGTTACCATATCTGAAGAATCAGCAATAATTTCAGTTCCAATGAGATTCCTGCGAACAACTTCTCTTATTGCATCACGCTGTGAAGGATGAATCCTTCCTGTTTTTGATTTTAGATGCATGATGTTAAATCCTCTTAGATACATTGACACAACAGTACGCTTTAAGGTAGGGCCACTCTTGTCACTGGTAACAAATGAAGTAGCTTCAGTGGTGCCTGGGCCTCTTACAACGTTTGGAATTATGGAAAGTGAATTGTTGGCTTCTCTCATTATAGTTACTGGGTCGCCAGCTTTGAGCTTTAATTCATTTACCCATTTCTTTGGAAGGGATAAAACATAGGTAGACCTACCAGTATACTGAATCTTCCTAACTTCATTATTTTCAAAGGCTTGCAATATAGTTATCTTATAATCAGTATAATATGGATTTTGTGATTAGTGATCTGTATTTAACACATAGATATACATGTTCTATATAGTTATCGTCTCGGACTAGCGTCGCCTGTAACTACGTAGTGTACGCTATCCCCTATGTAGCAAGCGTGATCCGAAATTCTTTCTAGGTATCGTAATATCAAAAGAGCAGAAACATAGCACCTTGGTTGAAAATTTCTTTTCTTAGTCTGGGTCAATACTTTCTTTAAATACTTTCGAAAAATTGAATCTACGCTGTCATCCATCATGTATAGTTTTTGTGAGGCATTCTTGTCTAGTTTTTCTAGGGATTTTACACTCAAGCTTATCATGTCTTTCGCCGTCTTTGCCATCAAGGAAACTTCAGATTTGTCACAGTCTGCAAGGGGACCTATTGTTTCCATAACTTCTGCAATGTCATATGCATATCTACCAAATATTGAAAACCCATACGCGGCATCCATAGATGACTGAATAAATCTGAGATCTTTAGAAACTGGCTGATATCTTGCTATTAATTCGGTGGCAAAATCAGTAACTTCGATTTGCAGAAACCTAAGTTTTTCAGAACCTTCAAAAATCTGCGCACGCATCATAGTTCCTTTCTCGTAGGATTCTAATGCTGAATTTACCAAATCCTCAGACAGATGGCCCATATCAAGGATTAGGTTTGTGATACGTTCTAATCCAATATCTAGGAGTCGTGCCAACTTGATGAACTAAATGTTATTACTAGACAAACTTACCCGAAACGTAGCGCTCTGTAAGTTCTTTTTCTGGTTTCATAAAGATCTGATTTGTTGCTCCATATTCTATCATGTCGCCCAAGTACATAAACGCAGTAAAGTCAGATACTCTGGCAGCCTGTTGCATGTTGTGAGTTACAATTATTATTGTTACACTATCTTTCAGAGTTCTTACAAGCTCTTCTATTTTAGAAGCGCCAATTGGATCCAATGATGAAGTTGGTTCGTCCATTAGTAACACCTCTGGCTGCATCGCAAGGGCCCTTGCAATACAGAGTCTCTGCTGCTGCCCTCCCGATAGACTCATTCCTGGAATATGAAGTTCATTTTTTACTTCATCCCATAATGCAGCATTCTTCAAACTTTCCTCAACAATTTCTCTAATTATGGTCTTGTTGTTTATTCCATTCAGCCTTAAACCTGCTGCCACATTCTCAAAGATACTCATTGTAGGAAAGGGATTTGGTTTTTGAAAAACCATTCCTATACGTCTTCTAATAATAACGGCATCAATTGATTTATCATAAATGTTAATGCCATCGACAATTATTCGACCATCGACTCGTGCTCCAGGAGTCATTTCGTGCATACGATTTAGACATCTTATAAGTGTGGTCTTACCGCAACCTGAGGGCCCGATAAATGCCGTAACAGTCTTCTCCCTCACCTTGAGGTTGATGTCCTTTATTGCACGCTTGGTTCCATACCAGCCATCAACGTTTTCAATACTTACCTTGTACTTTACAGACTCAACTAAAGCTTCCTTACGTTCTAGGGACTCCTCTATGGCCAATTGGTAATCAATATTAAGAATATCAATAATTATGCATTATCTATATAGTAAATATAGACACACTGATCAGGCGATTCCCTTATATGGGCTCCTCTTTAGCACCAAATATCTTAATCCTAGGCTCAATGCCAAAATCATTAATATCAGAACCAGTGCTGAACCCCATCCAAATGCATGTGCCGATTCATAAGGTTGGCTAGCAAGCCTCCAAATTCTCAATGGTAGAGCATCTACTGGACCCGTAATTCCAGTAAAGAAGAGGCTTGTGCCCAGTATTGTCATTATAAGAGGGGCAGTTTCACCAGCAATTCTTGAAATGGCAATGACAATGCCTGTAAGAATCCCATTTTTAGCAGCAGGAACGACGATGCGCAATGTAACTTTGGCCTTCGAAAGTCCTAGAGAATACCCTGCCTCTCGTAGTGAATGCGGTACTATCTTTAGCGTTTCCTCTGTGACTCGTACCACAATTGGCATCATAATTATAGACAGAGATAAGGCTCCAGCCAAGACTGAGAATGAACCTAGGGTTAAAACTATGAGAACATATCCCACAATACCTATAACTATTGATGGAAGACCTGTAAGTACATCATTAAAGAACCTCACCAGATATGGAAATGTCCCTTCTTTGGCAAATTCTGATAGATAAATGCCTGTTAGAACTCCAATTGGTGCGGCAATCAAAGAGGCAAGTCCAACAACGATAATAGTTCCTTGAATTGCAGGTGCGACCCCACCACTACCTGAACCAATAGAACCCTGGGGCTGCGTTAGAAAATCAAAACTAATGGCACTTATTCCATTCTTGACAACTTCAAGCAATATACTACAAAGGGGGACTATCGCAGCGATGACGCAGACCACAGTAAATATTGTAACAAGTTTATTGACAAACAAGCGTTTTTTATATTTCTTGGTTACAGTCTCCTGCACTATGTCTCTGTAATTGTTACTTGAATTCATTGTGCTTTGGCTCCTGATGATACTTTCATTTTCTTTTTTACTAAAAGACGGGCCACTATGTTGATGCCCATAGTCAGGATAAAGAGAATGGCTCCAAGGGCTATCAGAGCTGAAAGATGCAGTTCAGATGACGCCTCATTAAATTCATTAGCTACCAAACTTGAAAGAGTTTGACCCTGCGAGAAAAATGAAGTCGGTATTGCACTAGGTCCTACAACATTGCCTATGATCATTGTAACAAGTATTGTTTCCCCTATTGCTCTGCCCAAACCAAGCATTGATGCGCCGACCAGTCCAGACTTAACATAAGGGAATACTGCCATCCTAACAGTTTCCCAACGAGTGGCACCAAGACTATATGCTGCTTCCCTCTGTGAGTCAGGCACCACTCTCATAACTTCCCTGCAGATTGATGATATGATGGGAATTATCATTATTGCCAATACAATACCAGCAGTAAATATGTCAAGGCCAAACGGCGTCTTTGCAAAGAATGGCAAGTAACCATGAAAGGCATCGTACAATGGCTTTTCTATAAGGTCTCTTACCCAAAATCTAAATACGAATAATGCCCAGAGCCCGTAGATTATACTTGGGACGGCAGCCAGTAGTTCTGTTATAAATGATAAAGGAGTGCCTATGCGCGGAGGTGCGATTTCTGAAATAAAGACCGCAATTGCCAAACTAATTGGAACACCTATCGCCAATGCTATAGCAGAGCTCAGAAGAGTACCAATTATGTAGGGGTAAGCACCAAACGATTCACGTCCTTCAACTGCATTCCAATCTGATCCAGTAATAAACTGAATACCTTCCTCCGTAAAAATATCTAAGGATCCTTTGGTTACTGAAAAAGCAACAAGTCCTACCATAAGTAACGTATAAGCTGCAGTTCCGAATACAAGACCTGTAAAAAGTTTATCATGTCTTTTGTTTCTGACCACAAAAAGTTCAGAGATGTATTGTTTATGTTTAGAGGATAATCCTAATGTACTAATATTATGGCACCTGCCACTTATAGAGCAAAGTCCTTAATATAAACAAACTATCCTTTCTGTTATTTGTTTTATTTGTCATATCAAAATAGAAAAAATCTGTAGGCAAAAAATAGAGAGGAGAGTTATTCATTGCCGTTACATCATTGCCACTAGGTTATTGGTTGACCTTTGAATGTCAGAGCCTTGAGCGTATCTTGGTCGAGTTTTACTACGCCATCAGGTAGTGGTACATAGTCTAGGCTTTCACCTATTTTCTGACCATCGGTACTTATTGCCCATGATATGAAATCAACTAGTGCCTTTGCTTTTGCTTGATCCAGATTTGGATTGGTACTTAACTCCTTGTTCAACAGCAGGTATG
>JAATVM010000214.1 GCA_014523495.1 Nitrososphaerales archaeon TH1920 | reverse complement strand
TGATCTCAAAAAGCAAGGAATCTTATCAGATGAAGAATTTCAGAAACTGAAAATGGAATTACTAGCGAAGATATAAAACGGAAATAAGTAGGGTACTCTATTCATTCGGTAGATAGAATGTTACTGTAGTTGGATACTGTTATTCTAAGTAAGTAAAAAATAATGAACGATTAGTTAGTTCTTTATAATTTTGTAAAAATAGAGCGATCCATTTTTAGAATCAACTTTATGAAGTATTCATTATTTGAATAGATGAATAGAAACCTTTAATGGTAGCTTTGAAGGAATGAGCCTATGGGAGATACAGATAACAAGGCAGTTGCTCGAGGATTTGTTCAAGCAATATTTAATGAAGGAAAAATAGATGAGGTAAAAAACTTTGTTACTCCTGACATAGTTTATCATGGGTTGGAAGAAGTCAAAGGTCTGGAAAATTTCAAACAGTGGATAGCTGAAGATCGCAAGGCATTTCCTGATATGCTGATCACGATTGAAGATGCATTTGGGGAACAAGATAAACTTGCCATGAGATGGAACTTGAAAGGCACATTTGCAAAGGAACTTCATGGCAGTCAACCAAGCCAGGAGGTACCGAATTGGAAGGATGTAAGCCATGAGAAGTTTGAGACTCAAGGCGTCGAGATTTTTCATTTTCAAAATGGCAAAATCAAGGAAGCATGGACTATATTTGGAACCAAGCCCGTTTAAATTACCTCAAACTGGCTTGCTTCTTAATGTTGTTACTCTAGTACAGCCATATCCTTTAAAACAATAAAAACGTACTTATAAGATCACTTTTCTTATCACAATACTGAAATTTGAAACGTACGAATGATTTTCAAAGAGCTTTAATATTCCAAGGTGGCGGCTCACTAGGAGCCTATGAAGCTGGTGCTTACAAGGCGTTTTATGAATTGCTTTCTGAAAGAGACAAAAAAATAGGAAGGGAGGATAAACCGTTATTTGATATTGTTGCGGGTACTTCCATCGGGGCAATGAATGCCTCTGTATTGGTAAGTTATGTAAAAGAAGCCAAGACTTGGAAAGGATCTGCGGAAAGGCTAATTGAATTTTGGGAGTATATTGCGACAGAATCAGATGTTGATAAAATGCCAGGTTTTACTGAATGGTGGAATTATTGGCACTATCTTAATAATAATGTGGCAACCAGTGAATCGGCTAGAAGATATTTCGGCACAAAGCGGTTCATATTACAAGGAGTGCCCAACGTATTCAACCCTTCTAGAACTTTGATGGATTCAAGATTTTTAGATCCTTCTAATACATGGTATCTTTATAGTAACGAACCACTAAAAAAGAGTCTTGAGAAATTTGCAAGGTTCCCAATAGCCACCAGTTATGAAGAAAATGAGCCCAGACTACTTTTAGTGACAGTAGATGTGCTAGAGGGAACAACAGTTGTATTTGATAGTTACAAAAAGGAGGATGGTACTCGCAAAACTGAATATGGTCGCTACGGCCCTGAGTTTGCAAGGGAGCGTAATAAGGGTGATGGATATGAACATGTTATTAGGTATGAGAATGGAATAGAGGTTGATTTTGCTCTTGCAAGTGGTTCGGTTCCTATTAACTTCGATTATGCCAAGTTATTGGTTGAAAATAAAAACGAACATTCAATC
This sequence comes from Nitrososphaerales archaeon TH1920, assembly GCA_014523495.1. GTDB lineage: Archaea > Thermoproteota > Nitrososphaeria > Nitrososphaerales > Nitrososphaeraceae > TA-21. The sequence continues at coordinate 886 of JAATVM010000214.1, read as the reverse complement.
AAAAGCAAAAATGAAGATGAGCGTAGTAAGAATACCCACATTAATAAGAAAGTTCGTTACTTTTGGGATGGTGGGATTATTGCCAATACTCCGCTTAGGGAAGCCATACTTGAACACCGCAGGTATTGGCATTTTGTTAGAAAATCTGAAGTTCCACTTTTGCGGGCTTGCATAGTTAACGTACACCCCATGAAGCAAGACTCTCTACCCACTAATTATGACGGAGCCATGGATAGAAAAAATGACTTGACTTACCATGATAGGACCTTGTTTGATGAAAGGATGGCAATAATGATCACGGATTATGTTAATATTATTAAGAATTTGATTAAACTGGCCAAAGACAACAAGATTAGAAACGCCTCTATAGACAACGTATTACAGGAGAAAGCCCTAACTAAGAGTTTTATGACTGGGAAGCCTATGATATACGCTGATCTCATAGAAAATATGGTATCAGTTGACCTTGTGCTTAGAATAGAGCGAAAGAACGACATACATACAATTGCAAATAAAATATTTGATTTCTCAAAAATTACAATAGGGCAGCTAATAAAAGATGGATATGAAGAAGCGTTAGACCAAGGAACTAAAATACTCCAGCGTTACGATTCTGGACGGTAGCGCACAATTTGTGGATTTATGAACGTTTAATTATATTTCAGATATGAATATTTGTCGAATTAAAGTTTCCCATTTTGATATCTATGCAGACTTCTATAATGGGGCTAGTAATTGCATGATATCCAAGTCCTCACAAGTTTCATAAAACAGATAACGTAGAGTATTCACGAGATAGTTAGTGTATAAGTGTTAAAAGAAATTATAGATCCTTTTTCTGGTTTGACAGGTTTTTATTTTTGACGGATACAAAAGTATTGATGTC
>JAATVM010000213.1 GCA_014523495.1 Nitrososphaerales archaeon TH1920 | reverse complement strand
TGGCAATTTGACTAATATGACATCAGCTGCTGGCAATTTGACTAATATGACATCAGCTCCTGCACCTGCTACCAAATTAGAAGCATTGATCGACTTGATGAATCAAAATATGACCTATATCAATATCCATACATCGAAGTTCCCTGAGGGAGAATTAAGAGGAACATTGACAAATTCAACGGGATAACTACTTTTTGAATTGTAATTTTTTCTAAATTAGTTAAATACCACCCAATTGTTGAATCTCGGAACAAAAGAATTTAAGATAACTATACACATATTATAATAATGTCGTTTTTTCAAAAAGATATAAATGCCGTTTTTTCTAGTAAGAAATCTCCTACCTTACGGTCTCCTATTATGATTTGTGGATTTCCTGGAACTGGATATGTAGGCAAACTTGCAATAGATCATGTTATCAGTGAACTAGATAGCATACATTTAGCCGATATTTACTCAACTTCATTTCCTCCGCAGGTAATAATAAAAAATACTGGCACTGTTGAACTTATGAAAAATATACTGTACTACGTAAAAGATAGAGGACAGAAACATGACTTTTTATTTCTGACTGGAGATGCCCAACCAGTGAGTTCTAAAGTAGAATATTTGTTGGGAGAAGAAATAATAAAAATTGCAAAAAACTTTGATGTTAGACAAATCATCACTCTTGGTGCATATATAACAGGTATGTTTGTTGAAACTCCCAGAATATTTGGTGTTGCGACTGATGAGGACGGATTGAAACTATTAAATTCATTCAACATATCAAAAATTGATAACGGTAGTATCTCAGGAATGAACGGTATTTTGTTGGGTATCGGTAAAATAAACAACGTAAAGGGAATCAGCCTGTTGGGAGAAACATCAGGATACGTTATTGATGCTAATGCATCGAAGTATATTCTTAAAAAATTACTTGCAATTATTGGTCTGGAGATAAGTATGGAAGATATGGATAAGAAGGCAAAGGATACAATAATGTTAATAAAGAGCATAGAACAGAGAATTGGCGAAAAAAATTCATTAAGTGACGATGTTCAGCAGATGGTTCAAAAGAAACAACCCGAAATTGGATATATTAGCTGATTTGAAATAAAATTAAACTCTCACTGCTAAGTTATTGATACTAAATTTAGGTATTCTCAGAATTATAATTTAATAAGTTTTCCATAGCGCCCAATATTCAGACTATTTTCGCCTCTAAATGATTGAGTATATCCGTTTTCAATAGAAACTTCATCTCCTTCAGTTACCATGCTTATTTGGTCGTTCCATAATGATAACTTAATACTACCGCTCTCATCGGAGAGAACTGCGTCTGCTACCTGGGCTGTATCGCCATTCCTCAAATTTACAGTTCGAGGTTCTTTCAATGATTCAATCTTGCCTTTTACATTTATTCCTCGCATTCCGGCATGCAATTGATTTATTTTTGTTTCCATCGCCATTTGTCAATTACCACGCTTATTCTAATAATAAAGTTTCTGTATTCTCTAAATCTATTTAGACTTGTAAATTATGACATTTCTTACCAGTAAAGGTGAAATAAGGATGACAGATTGAGAAATTTGTTGGAGGGATAGCGAAGCATGGCCAACCGCGCAGGACTCAAGATTAAATTGCAAATACCATGAGGGATCCCGTCCCTTAGGGGTTCGTGGGTTCGAATCCCACTCCCTCCATTTATGTGATTATCCAATATTCGGAACTTTAATTAACAATTAATTATCTTTTGATTTTTAGTTTATGACATTTGAATTAAGAGATTATGACATTATAGTTGCTGGTGGAGGATTAGCAGGGATGATCGTTGCATCTTCTGCCTCTTATTATTCCAAACAATCTCTTAAGATCCTGGTTGTTGATAGAAATCCATCTCCACAGCTGGGTAGGAAAACCCTATCAGGATGGGTGTGCGGAGACGCTGTTGGCAAGAATAGCGTAGACTATATGACATCAAGAATAGGAATAAAATGGCAAAATCCAGAAATTGAACATCCAGTTAAGGGGGTTATCGCTTTCTCACCAGATCACAAAACTTCAATATCATTTGATGGAGAAGGATATATACTAAATAGAAAAGTCTTGCCACAAAAACAACTAAATGATGCGCTAAATCTTGGTATAGAAATTAAATACAATCTGGCATTGAGAAATGTGTTAGTTGATGACAATACAGTTATTGGTGTGGAGGGCGAGGATTTACATACAAAATCTGTTTTTAAGAAAACATGTAAAATTGTAGTTGACTGCGCCGGAGTAACTTCGGTTCTACGGACAAACCTTCCAATAAGATCACATGTTCAGAAGAAAATCAACAGAGATGATCTCGAAGCAACTGGCAGATACATTTACAATTTTGATAATGAAGTTGAGGATAAGACATTCTTTGATCCTGATTACTGCATTATTCATCTAGATCAGAATATTGCCCCTGGAGGATATGCCTGGGTTTTCCCAAAGGGCAAAAATAAAGTGAACATAGGTCTTGGAGTTCAACAAAAAGCAATGGAGGAACATAATAAAAAACAGGCCCAGCGCAAAGATTTGAAGATGAAGATAGATGAATACGTCAAGATGAATCCGGTAATAAAAAATCCCCAGATTGCAGATGGTGAATCAGATGATGGCAACAGTTGGGGAACATGGCAGGTTTCAGTCAGACGCCAAAACGATTGCCTTGTGGCAAATGGATATATGCTTGTTGGAGATTCAGCGTGGATGCCAAAACCACTTGATGCTGGAGGGATTGGACCAGCAATCATAGCAGCGACTATTGCAGGAAAGGACGCAGTACAATCAATAGAAGCCAAAGATTATTCCGAACAGTCACTCTGGCAGTACAATTTGGATTTTGTTGATGCCTATGGATATAAGACAGCAGGTCTTGAGGTATTTCGGAGACTACTCCAGAAATTAACAAATGACCAAATTAATTATGGAATGAAACATTTTCTATCAAAATTGGATATTGATAATATAACAAACGGAGAACATCCTGAATTTGGCATGGTGGATAAACTTAACATGTTTATTCATGGAGCTCTCAATAAGAGATTAGCAGACGATCTTAAGCAAACTGCAGATGTAAATAAGAAATTAGTTAATCATTACCACAATTATCCAACAAATTCAAATGACTTTCCGGAGTGGCAGAATAAGTTAGCCAAATTCATGTCTGATGCTTTCACAAATTTGGGATGTGCGTAGTAATATTACCTACTATTAGCATTTTCTGATGATCTGATAATTTTTTTTTCGAATTCGTCTATCTTATCTATCATGATTGTTCTCCTTTTTTCCTCCGTTATTATTGCTCTTACATTTTCAATCAGTAATCGGGATACATCTAATTTCTTTCTTAATCCAGGCATTAGATTATCATATACTGCCAGAGGATAGATAATACCATAAATTTTGTCCATTAATTCAAACAAAGTATTGATATTTGATGTGCCTTCTGCTCTTATCTTATCAATAATCATGCGCTTAATTTCGCCTATGCAGTCTAGGAGTCCCATAACATATGAGATATCAGATACTTCAAGTGATTTCATACTGGGTATACTGGAGTTTTCGATTATTGAAAAAAGACAATATGCTTCAACAAATTCTTGCTCTGCTATATACAAATATCTTTGAAGATCATCCTTCCCCAATTCCTTAAATTGTTGCAACAGTTTTTTTGCTTTTTCAATATACTCTATTGATTCATTTTTTTTGTGAGCGTGCATGGATACTATTGCCTTACTGCAAAGTATAGTTGCGTCACGAGTTCCCTTGATTATAGCATTTCTCCTCTCCTCTATATCTTTGAATTTTCTATTAATTTTCTCTACATCAACTTGTACATTCGATAACATCAAAAGAGATGATGTTTGCCAATATAATAAATAATTATTTGAGATTATTTCAAAAATACATGTCAAGAATTTTCAGAAATTCGATACCATTAATACCCAAATCTTGTTATTGAATACAAGTAGAATAATTAGAGTATAGTTTTTCAAGACATATTTGTTCAAAAGTTTCATTCTTTCTGAATTAAATACTAGTGTGTAGAATGCAACGTATCTTGGTGTATCAGGCGCAAGCCTACCAGACACTGGTACCGGCTAATAAGAGAAATATGCAGTATGGCTTGGAGCACGTTTATGTCAAATTAAATAAGATTAGGCGAAATAGGGGATATAGTTTTGAACATGTGCTTGTCCAGAAATTGAATATCAATGCATGGAATGCAAGACGTTTAGGAGGATCGAGCGCAAACTTACCGGACGTTATTGCCGTGAATAACAAGGAATCAATATTTTTATCGATAGAAGCCAAATCAGGAACTGCTGATAGTCTTTATGTTCCCTCGGATCAAATCCAAAGATGTTTTCAGATAAGAGATATGTTCCAGGTGTACAAGACTGCCCATGTCATTTTAGCATTCAAATTTATGCGAAAAAAAAGGATTAGAGAAGAAGGAAAAACAGTTTACATACATAGGAAATTACAAGAATTTTACAAGATAGCGGACAAATATTCTAAAATGAAAGATTTACCAATTATAAAGTGTACGTACGAGGGTAAAACCTATGAAATAAGAAATAGCGAGACAAGGAAATGCAACCTTAAAGACTATATCATGCCTTTTTGAATTATTTTAAATTTAATAACTCATAATTTTTATTTCTGAATTATTGAAGTAATAAAGAATGACGATCGAAGAGCAACCTATTAGTTCAGAGCAAATGTACCGTATAGAGGATAACGGATATAGTATTTTTGGGATGAAAAAATTACTCATGATGGAGAACGCTGGACATGGATTGGCAGATTTTATCCTGTCAGAAAAAGGTCCTGACCTTAATGGGAAAAAAATAATATCTTTTTGTGGGACAGGTAACAATGGAGGGGATGCTATGGTTGCCTCAAGACACCTCTCAGGATATAATGGGGTTGATGTCACGATCGTACTCCTCGGCAATATCAAAAATATAAAGACCGAAGAAACAAGGGTCAATTGGTCCATAGTTGGAAAGATGAAATCAATAAAAATTCTATCAGGGACAAATGTTCTCGAATTGGCTAAGGAGCAAGTGTCAAATTCAAACATAATTATTGACGGTATATTTGGTACAGGGATAAAGGGAAAGATAAGAGAACCTTTTTCGTCGGCAATTGATTTGATAAACAATTCAGATACATATGTAGTTGCAGTTGATATTCCTTCGGGGCTCGATCCAACTGATGGTACTTTTCACGAAAAATGTGTCAAAGCTGACGCTACCGTTACTTTTCACCGTATCAAAAATGGTTTGAACGGAAAGAAAGAATATACCGGCAAGGTTCATCTTGAGAAGATTGGAATTCCAATTGAAGCTGAGCAAGGAGTAGTTTGATCATGAAAATAGTTCAGATTCCTGTAGGAAATATGCAAAATTTCTCTTATATTGTTTATGATGAGAAAAATAATATTGGAGCCATTATCGATCCATCGTGGGATCTTGAAAAAATTCTTGTCCTTTTAGAGGGAAACAAAATTTCTGCAAAATATATAATAAATACTCACTCGCATTTTGATCATATTCTAGGGAACGAACACATCGCTGAAATTACAAAAGCCAAGATAATCCAGCATGAAAAGTCCACGCATAAAAAGGATCGATCAGTACGTGATGATGAGATTATTAGTGTTGGAGAAGTTGACTTAGAGGTATCATACACTCCTGGTCATTCTGAAGATAGTATATGCCTTATTGTAAATAAAGAATCTGTAATAACAGGAGACACTTTATTTGTAGGAAACTGTGGTAGGGTGGACCTCCCTGGAAGTGATCCCGAAATGATGTATGATAGCCTATATAACAAAGTTGCAAAATTAGATGATTCATTAGTAGTATACCCTGGCCACAATTATGGTCCTACACCAACATCAACAATATTAAATGAAAAATTAAATAATCCAATGTTGAATTTCAAAACTAAAAATGCTTTCCTCAAATACATGGTCAATGATGATTAGGATATGTCTAGAGTATATGATATAAAGTGTTCCCACAAAAGTGACATAATTGAAAGGTTTCTGACCAAAAATCCCATTTTTGTATGCGTCATTTCATATACAGAAACTAGTCAAGTTCCAGGAATAACTTTTGCAGGTGCAAATCCGGATCTAATTGCATATACACCAGCAGCAGATTCTGAGTTTCTATATCACGGAAGATGCTTTTCAATTTCTGGAGTGCCTGCTACGCCTGATGGAATACCAACTCCAGCATTATTGACCAGAACGGCATTATCAATGGGAAAAATACCATGCTTAGTGGTAAATTCTGGTTCTAAAATTGCTCCGAAAATTCCTTTTATTTCCTTTGGAATTAGATATGGTAGAAATATCCAACATGAAGCAGCATTAAAGCTGTTTGAAACACAACAGGCATTTGAATATGGTAAATTACTTGGAAATCAATTATCCATGTCAAGCGATCTAATAGTCTTGGGTGAAAGTATTCCTGGTGGAACAACTACTGCGCTGGGTGTACTGACAGGTTTTGGAATTGAGGCAAATTACAAAGTGAGCAGTAGTATGCCAAGAAATCCACATGAGCTAAAGATCCGTGTTGTACAGGAAGCCATACAAAATCAAAAAATAACGAATTTGAAAGATCCTTTCAAAATAGTATCGTCGTTAGGAGATCCAATGATACCGGCCGTAGCTGGAATTGCGACAGGTACTATTCAATCCGGTTCTAGGGTGATACTAGCTGGGGGTACACAGATGGCTGCAGTTCTTGCATTTATGTCTTCTCTGAAAGTATCATTAAGTAATATATGCTTAGGAACAACATCGTATGTTACAAAGGATGAAAATTCAGATATAGAATATCTTGTAAGAACAATTTCTTCCGAGGTTCCCATACTCTCAGTAAATCCTGGCTTAGATAGGTCAACAAAAAGCGGATTAACAGCGTATGACAAGGGGGTGGTAAAAGAAGGAGTGGGAGCAGGTGGCGCTTTAATTGCTTTACTATTGAAATCGCATCGATCTCTTAATAGGGGTACCTTTTTGAAAAATATTGAAAAAGAATATGAGAGGAATATTGAGAAAGTTATGGTCTGAAAAACTTGTGGTTTGACGATTACTTCCATAGTGTCTTGTTAAAAAAAATTGAAATTATTTTACTGTGACAGATTTTGCAAGATTACGTGGATAATCAGGATTTGCGTTGTTACCTATTGAAAGATAGTATGCTAAAAGTTGAAGTGGAATTACTTCAATCAATGGGTAAAGAGATTCACTTATTGTTGGAATGGTTATTTGGTAATCATATATTACATCTTGCTTGTTTGAAATACCAACTATTTTTGCGCCTCTTGATTTTATTGTATGAATGTTTGATAAAGTATCGCCATATGTCGAATCATTTGGATGAATAACTATGACAATACTGCCATTATCTATTAGTGCTAACGGACCATGCTTTAATTCTCCTGCAGCGATTCCTTCTGCATGTATGTACGACAATTCCTTGATTTTTAATGCTCCTTCAAGACATACCGGAAAATGTAGAGATCGGCCGAGTATATACACATCTTTTGAACCTTTTATCTGGTTTGCAACTCTCTCAATTTCTGAATCTAATTCTAAAACTTGACTTACGGCTTTGGCCAAAATTTCTTTACTAGTCGAGATTCCATTTGATTTACTTCCAATTATATCTGCAACGTAATACAACAAAGCAATTTGACTAGTAAAACTTTTGGTTGCAGCTACTCCTATTTCAGGACCACAGTTTACTTCAAGGTAAGAATCGCTCAATCTCGCAAGGGATGAAGTGGGAATATTAACTATTGAGAGGACTTTAGCGCCCATGCCCTTTGCAGATTTTACAGATTGTATTACATCGGCAGTTTCGCCACTTTGAGATATGGCCAATAAAATTGAATTTTCATCTAACAAGTCAGATGAATATTGAAACTCACTTGACATTATAGTCTCAACATGAATCTTTGATTTTGAAAAAATTTGTTTTGCGAGTAATGCTGAATGATAACTTGTTCCACTTCCGGTGATATAGATATTCTTGGCCCCTGTCATAATATCACAAAATTTTTCTAAATTTTTCTTATCTTGTTCCATACTCTTTACAATGGTGTGCTGCTGTTCGTGAATTTCCTTTAATGTATAATGCGAATATTTTCCTTTATCTGCGTCGCCTAACTCCCAAGCAACTTGTGTTATTCGTCTTGAAATTCTGTCACCGTCAAAATTAAAAAAGGAGATGTCACTGTCATTTATTACAACTATATCTCTATTATCCAGAAAAATTGCACGATCTGTATAATTCAAGAATCCTAGAATATCACTAGATAGAAAATAATCATCGTTACCAACGCCCACTATGAGAGGTTCGTCGTATCTAGCACCGCATAAAGTAGAGGAGTTAAATATTGCAACAAATGCGAAAGAACCAACTAATCGCTTGCATGTAAAGATCATCGACAATCTAATATCTCGGGTAATCTCAAAATATTCCTCCAAAAGGTGAGCAATAACCTCACTGTCAGTCTCACTGTTGAATACATGACCGGACGTGTGTAGTTCATCCTTGAGCTCATCATAGTTTTCTATTATACCGTTGTGTACAACTGCAATTGTAGAGTTACATGCAAGATGAGGATGTGCATTAGAATCAACAATGCCTCCGTGTGTTGCCCACCTTGTATGTCCAATGCCCATTTTGCCTGGTAGCTCATCAAGTCTCAGAGATTTATTAACTTCTGCAACTTTACCGACTCCTTTTCGTACTACGAGTTTTCCTGATTGGATGGTTGCAATACCCACACTATCGTAACCCCTGTACTCCATTTTTTTAAGACCTTCAATTAACACAGAAGAGGCGTGTTCATTGCCCTTATACCCGATTATTGAACACATAACATTATTCTACAAATGGATATGGTTTAAAATAATTTTTAATATCCCCAGTTACCACTACAAAAAAAAATATAACGCTATATGATAATTTCATATCGCATAAAATATAAAAAATATTCAGATATTATGTAATTTTCCACACCGGACAATCTTAATATATAATATTTAATAGTGTATTGTTTGATGAATAAGAACCTCGTTTATACTTTAGATGAAAATACTTTTACGAAGGAAATTTTAATCCTAGAAAAACCAGGCGAAATGCGTATTTTGTCTAATCCAATCGCATGGAAAATTGTTAATTTATTGGCAAGTAGACCAATGTATCCTGCTCAAATTGCCAAAGAACTCAAGATATACGAACAGAGTGCATATTATTACATAAAGAAATTACTGACAATAAGAGCGATTGGTCAGGTTGAAACATCATTTGTGCGTGGAGGTACTGCAAAACTCTACAAAACAGAATTTGCTGCATTTGGAATAGAGATGAATTGGGGAGAAAAGAAATTTGAAAATTTAAAAAATGGAAAAATTAGTAGTAAAGTTCAAACATTTTTTGGAGACTTTATTGACGATGGATTATTCAATGGTACTATTGTGGTAGGTTCTCCAGACCCACATGGTCCTTACAGGTCTTCTGCAAGGGATGGACACTACGCAGCCCAGCTCGCTTTTTTTTTAGGGAGCTTTTGTAGTCTCCCCCAAAATTTTGTCGTAAAATTAGATGTGGATGCAAAATCGGAAAAAATATCGAGAACAGAAAACATCATATCAGTTGGTGGTCCGGGAACAAATATCATCACATCAGAATTCAATAGATATTTACCAATTAGATTTGATGAAACTAATTTCTGGTCTGGTTTAATAGCTCCTTATGGAAGGACTCACACACTTGACAATCATGGACTAATTGCAAAAATCAAAAATCCTTTCTCTGAAAAGGTAAACATTGTAATAATTGCAGGAGTGAGATCAGCGGGGACTAAATCAGCTATAATTGCCTTAACTAATCATGGAAATGAAATATTAAAAAAATTCAATCAAGATAACAATTGGGCACTCGTTGTTCAGGGCTTTGATATGGATTCAGATGGAAAAATAGATAATATAGATATTGTGGATGAGGTATCTACTTAATAGTTTTTGAATTATTTTTGTTCGTTATTAACTGGCTGCGGCACTAGTAGGTTTGTTAGGGACTTCAACATGTACTAATATTTTGGTTTCATCTTCTTTCTTAACCAGATACCCAGGCAAATTCACCTTTCTATTTCCTATTGATACATGACCATGAACCACCACTTGCCTTGCCTGAAACGGGGATTTAATGCCCATTTTTCTCATGACAATCGTTTGTAGTCTTCTCTCAAGTATGTCCTCAATTTTCAAATTCAAAATGTCATCTAGAGATGAAGTGGTAGTCAAGCCTAATCTATTTAAGAACGACAATAGAAGCGATTCCTTTTCTTGTCTGTCCTCTAATGTCAATGCGAGTAATGTTCTTGCCTGATTTCTAAAATTTGCAACTTTTGTTTGAGCCTTCCATAATTCTCTTTTGTTTCTAAGTCCATATGAACCGATTATATACAGTTCTGAGCTTAGTTGGTCAGAATTCCATATTCTTCTTGGCCTTCTGTAACTTTTTCTTGGTTTTCTCGGATCGCCCATTGTGCCTCACTATTCTTTGGTTTCCGAAGGTTTAGGCACGTTGTTTTTTGGAGTCGAGGTCTCAGGAGTGGCAGATTCAGCCTCAGGTGCAGGTGCACCGGCCTCCTTTGCTTCGCCTCCACCAGCTGATGGTCTGATTACAACCTTTTTCACTCCAACAGCACCGCCTTTTCTTCCAGTCGTTCGTGTACACTGACCTCTAACTCTAAGGCCAAACATATGTCTATACCCTCTCCAGCTATAAACTGTTTTTTCTCTTTCAATATCATTTGAAATCGTAAGATCAAGATCAGAAGTTAACAAATGCTTATCTGTACCTGTATCACTATCCTTTCGCCTGTTAAGATACCAATTTGGAATTCCAATCAAAGAGGGATTTTTTATTGCAGATTCAATATCGCTCACCTCTTTTTCGGTCAAGAAACCTATTCTCATGTTAGAATTGATATTCAATGATTGCAATACTACCTGAGACAAATTGTAGCCTAAACCTTTAATCTGACTTAAGGCGATTATGATTTTTTTACTGCCTTCTATATCTTTCCCTGCTATTCTTAGGATATGCCTATATTCGGATATCGACAACATTAACGTCCATCATTTTCCGAAATAAAAACCATGCTGAGATATATCAACGATAATAAAATAAAGAGTCAAACTAGTACGATGAAACTGAAATAAAGCTTTGAAAGCTTTAAATTTGTTGGTTGGACGAGCTGATGGATAATTGATTTCTGAAAATTTTAAGGATATCGTTCATAAAAGTTATAACTCAAATGCTAATTATCTGGAAACAATTCCAGGTCTACCTGAAAATTATGAGGATATAAAAACACTTGAAGATTTGTTATCAATTAATTATAAACATGTATCAGTCAATGATCAACTTCGTGGAAATTTAATAATAAAATTGAAAAAGCAACTGTTCCCATATTCGGGAATCATTGGTTATGATGATGATATAGTTCCTTCACTAAATAGGGCAATATTATCTTCCCACGACATATTACTTATTGGTCAAATTGGACAGGCAAAAACTAAGATTGCAGAAACTATAGCAAAAAATTTACTTTCTCCAATACCGATAGTAGAAGGATCTATAACAAATGATATTCCAACTTCAATTCCAGAAAAGGAACTAGTTTCATTATTAAATGATAAGGAAGTAATTCGTTCCAGGCCAGAATTTTTTGCTTCTACGGAAACAGAGGACAAGATAAGAAATAATAGACTTGATACGAAAATTATGTGGATTGACGGACATAGTCGCTTCAAGTACTTGCTTGCCACACCGGATATTTCAGTAAAGGATCTGGTTGGCCAGATAGACGCTATAAAAATAGCAAAAAGAGGAGTTGAAATATACAATAAGGAATCGTATTCACCGGGTC
>JAATVM010000025.1 GCA_014523495.1 Nitrososphaerales archaeon TH1920 | reverse complement strand
GTTCGAGTTTCTCAAATCAACTCAAACTGAGTCGCAGTGTCCAGAATCTGATTTAACATTCGATGAAATTTGTCCTATTTGGTCTAATAAATTAAGAAAAGGGATAGATGAAATAGATCGTATGATTTTAGTTAAGGATTCTAAATATTGTGTAGTCGGCGAAGCTTGGGGATTTTCAGGAAAACAAACTGGATATTACGTTGCACCTTTGATTCCCGTTATTGGTTGTTGGACATGTATTAAATACGGACAAAAATTTAGTAAAGCTGCTAAACATAAAAAGTCCTATCATGATTTTGAACCCCTGATTTCAGAATTTTTAAGACACTGGAATCAAAGACATAAAAAGGTTAGAAATACTAGACTTAATTCAATAGTCGCAAGATAATATAATATTGACTTTAGGGTCTAAAGCATCTAATTATTCCTTATATACCCTTTAATCTTGAACTACAGATGAGAAGACAATAAAATTCGTAACAAATCCCATTTGCATACAGAACCAGCTATATACTAAAAAGGTTTATACGATTTAGGTGAGTAATTTAGTAACCTTATGGAAACTGAAAAACGTTCAAGATATTTGTTAGCATGGTGTACATTAGCTGGATTATTAGCATCAATTGTAATATCTGGATTATTATTTAGTCTAGATTTCATTTCAAAAACTCCTTTTGGTACTTTTTTTGCAGTTATAGGATCATCTCTAGGATACTATGATTCCAATACATCGCCATATATCGGTCTTTTATTACATTTTGCTACAGGTACTGTAGCTGGTAACTTACTTGGACAAGGGGCAATATTTTGGAAGAAACTAATTCCATATGGTTTGAAACGAGGTATAATTATGGGAGTAATAACTGGAATATCACTTTGGTTAGTCTTGTTTTTACCGCTGACAACATATGTTATACAACCCAAATTAGATATGTTCAACCTTTCTGCTCCAAATCAATATGTCTTTGTAATAGCACAACATTTTCAAGGATTATACGCAGTTGTACTCTTAGGTTCATTTTTTTTCCATGTAATTTATGGAATAATTTTAGGATTAATAGCTGGAAGCCTTGTCAAATCAAACATTGACAGGGGTATGAGCTATTGATATTAGGGGTAAGACCATAAGTTTAATTTAGTAACAACCTTCCTATGCTTAGTAACATGATATCCAGTTTATCACAATTCTTTGTCAATAAAGCTTTTTTGCTCGTATTTTGTTGTATCCAGATAATCACCTGCTTCTCTTTAGTATTCGTCATCAATACTAATTCCCTATTGCAAGTTGCTACAGCACAGCAACAGCCCTCATTGGGTTCATCAACACCCGTGATAAAAGGACTTCTTGCTGACGCGAATTAAACATTAAACAGCGGAAATACGACAAGTTCAGAATCTACTGACGGTTCAGAGGTTGATGGCCCAGATTAATGATAATTCATCCTCAATTCAAGAATCAAAATTGCTTATTCGTGACATTATGAAGGAGATAATACAAGGTAGAACGGATATATCTTCAACCAAGTTGTCGCTTTGTTCAAAATCGTGCTCAAATATTCTAATATTCGCTCCCTTTCATCTATTTGTGAAGTTTGAGACATAGCCCTACCTTAGAAGGCAAGAATAGAAAACTCATGAATTATCGACTTTTACAAGGCTTTAAATAGATCTATTTCCATTTCATTCAGGAATGAGTGCATCTACAAAGGAAGCGGGATGGGTACGATGGTTTGAAATAATCCTTGGTATTATTGTTGTTATATTATCAATTTATGCTCTTGCGTATCCAGCAGTTACGTTTGTCGCTATAGTATTCTTACTTGGCATAATTTTACTTATTATAGGAATTGAGAAGGTTATTACTGGAATTTTCCTTCATATCAGGAATAGAGGGGCAACTATAGGCCTGGGCATTCTTGTGCTCATATTTGCGGGTCTTGTGCTGGCATATCCAGTAGGTACTGCATGGATTTTTGTAATCTTTATTGGCATTGCTCTTCTCTTTGCTGGTGGTGCAAGTATAGCTCAGGGGTTCTCAGGAAAGGAATCTGGTTGGAAGAGAGCCTTCCTTATCGGAGTTGGAGCATTGTTAATAATTATAG
>JAATVM010000212.1 GCA_014523495.1 Nitrososphaerales archaeon TH1920 | reverse complement strand
GTTGTTAATGACACGTGGTGCTATTACCACATTTAGTATCGCTAATGATGTAGCTAAATACTTTGCTATTCTACCTGCTATGTTCACAGCGGCAAATCCAAAAATGGAGATTCTTAACGTCATGCATTTACACAGCCCTGAAACAGCAGTACTTTCAACTTTAATATTTAATGCTATTGTCATTCCAGCACTAGTTCCATTATCATTGAAGGGAGTCAAGTTCAGGGCTGAATCACCACAAATGACCTTCAATAGAAATATGTTAATTTACGGACTTGGAGGTGTAGCATTACCATTTGTTGGAATAAAGGCTATAGACATGATATTGGCAGCATTCATAGGGTGAATTAAAAAAGTGAAAAAAGACCTACGAAAATTTATCTCCAAAAAAACTTCAGTCGCTTCAGATGATGTGAGGAGCCTAATAGGACAAAATTTGCCTTCTTCGCTTCGTGTTGTGCTACTTATGATAATTACGGTAGGAATTGCATACCCTCTTTTACTGGTCCTCATCGGTGATGTCACGCTTCCATTTCAATCAACAGGTAGCATGTTGACATTGGATGGAGAGGTTGTGGGTTCAAAGCTAATCGCTCAAGAATTTAAATCCGACAAGCTTTTCCATATTAGACCTCCGGCGAATTCAACATCTACTGTAGACCCTCATATAAGCCCGGATGATGCTTACGCACAGATTCCACGGATAAGCAAAGCAACAGGTTTGCCAGAAAGTACACTCAAGACAGCCATTCAACTTAATATAGAAAAAAACAAGGTAAGTAATGTGCTAGTATTTGCTCCGGATTATGCGAATGTCTTGGAAGTTAATCTAGAACTTATTTCAGGTTATCCAGATGTTTACCAAGAGTTTGTAATGAATAGGAACACAAGTGGAGTAAGCTAATTGGAATTTATTTTGGTCGGGTACATATTATTCTTGGTGATATCAGCTGGAGCTTTGACATACTCACTAGTAAAGGTCAAAAAATAAAGGACAAGAATATTATTTATGACAAAATGCCACACATGTAAAAAAGAATTTTCTGAACCAAAAATGGAATTTCGTATTGGAACGGAGAGTAACGGAAAAAAATTCCAATACTTCATATGTTCGTGTCCTGAATGTGACACTTGCTTGGGTATTACTACTAAGTAGTTTGCGCCTATGTCACTATTTTTTACACAAACACCAAGAATCTAAAATCGATTAAGCAGTCATTTTTAATCCTCATTGATTCTAATTTTTAATTTTTAATTTTTAAGAACTCTTAGAGAACCTTGGATTAATTTTGCATAGTCTATGTCAATTCCCAATAGGCTAGCTAATTTGTCTGAAGTCATTTCCAAAACGTATTCTCTGGTTAAGGAATGTTTTTGTAGCAAGTCTGTTAACACTTGCCGAATATTTAAAGCCTTGATATCGTGATTCCTTCTAGTTGACATTACTGCCGCATATTATTGATTTCATTTTTCGAATGAAGTAGAATTTCTACAGTTCTGACCCACTTGGTGATACGATGATTAAATTTTGGTTTTTATTCTTAACAAGGTTTTATCGCATTCCTAGTAATATCTGCTGGAGCCTTGACATATTCGTTGGTAAAAGCAGAACGATAGGTCCTAAGATAGTTATTTCGTTAAGTTTAAACTTTATAATAAAATTCGTGCGGGATTGTCTAAGGGTGATGTATTAGATTAACGCAGTTTACTTAATCCAATGGTATCACCAGTGATATCTACTATTTTTATTAGTGATTGGTCAAGTATTAAGAAGCTATGAAAATATTCAAAATACAATAATACAAAGAATCAATATTTTTGTTATGATTCCATCCACAACATCGGTCGAGGTAAATCCCTTGATACTTAAAAAGGGCAAATCTGGTAATTATATAAATACTATTAATTATTATCCCTGTAAGAGAGTGATTTGGAAATGAATAAAATAAGTGTTATTGGTTCTGGTGTTGTAGGGACTGCAACGGGCCAAGGCTTTCATAAATTGGGCCATAAAGTTATTTTTTACGACATTTCAAAAGAAAGGCTTAAAGCTTTAAAGAATGATGGATATAATGTGGCGAGTAACTTAAGTGAAGCACTGTCACAAACTGACATCTCGTTTGTTTGCGTGAATACTCCAACCCATAATTCTAAACAAGATCTATCTCAGATATTTTCTGTATTACAACAGATAACTGAGTATCTCAATACAGCGGAAAAACAACATTTGTTTGTCTTCCGCAGCACGATTTTGCCTGGAACAATGCGTAATGTAATTGTCAATTATCTTGAAAAAAATTGTAAAACAAAGAGAGGGATTGACTATGATGTTGTATACAATCCAGAATTTCTAAGACAAAATTCATCATTCGATGATTTCTTCAAACCAGATAGGGTAATAATAGGCGAGGATCATGCTCAGTTATCCAAAATTTTAGTAGAGATATACGAACGATTAACAAAAAATATAATCGTTACATCATTCGAGGCTGCAGAACTGATCAAATATGCATCAAATTGCTTTTTGTCATTAAAGATTTCATTTTTTAATGAAATAGGATTGATATGTCAACATCTTGGAATAGATCACAAGGTTGTAAGTTTGGGGGTATCTTTAGACAAAAGAATTGGAAAGTATGGCACCGAATTTGGCAGACCATTTGATGGAATGTGCTTACCTAAAGACACTCAAGCCTTAGCATCCTTCATAAAACAAAACAGAATTGAACCCGACTTATTGGAAATAGCGTTAAATATAAACAAGAAAATCGAGGATCTGACTAGTACGAGTCAATTAGTTTCAGATTCAACAGAGACTCATTCTTAAGAAACTCCCACCTTCAATAATATAGAGAGAACGAGTGCATGACAACATATGATATATTTGACAGGAACATAAACCAAGAAACTAAACTAACACAAATAATTCGAGATGCTCAAAGTCAAATACGACTTATTCTAAATTGTTTTTTAGGTTGTTGTAGGTTAATTAATAGTTGCTTAAGTTCCTCATCAGTCAGTGGTCTATTCAATTTACCGGCTGAAGCGGCTGTTATGAGATAATTTTCCACGGCGAGTGCAAGCTCTGGTTTAACCATTCTTATATTCATAAGTCTTTGTCTTGCATCCTGATCCAATAGGACCATTAATGCCTTTTGTCTCATCATTGCTTCCGCTTCGCGTCTTTTCATATCTTCGCTGTTGTTATCGGATGGTGAAACAGACATGCTCTCGCCAGGTTTAATAATTATCTAACCGTACCTCTCCAAATCTGGCCTTGAATTCACAAGTTCCTTGTATAACTCTGTAGCCATTCTATCAACTTTCTTCATTCCTTCATCAGAAATAGATCTGCCTTTATTCTTTTTAGCTATATAACCTGCAACTTCTAGCTGTTGTAAGGCCTTTCTTACTACTGAACCACCAGCCTTTTTATGATGTGCAACATTATATCCAATTTGCTTTTTACCACCATACTCACTTCTAAGGTCAGAGATACCGATTGGACCGTTAATGTACACTTTCCTTAACAATGATGCACATCGGATATACCACCAATCTTTATTTTGGGGAATTTTTTCTACATGAGAACCTGTCTTAACATACTGTGCCCATTGTGGGGCCTCTATTTTCTTATCCTTTTTCAAATTTTCTGCTAAATGAGTAATTAATTCATCTGCAGGAATATCATAAGCCTTAGCCATAATAATCTATAACATTCTTGGAAATTCCCTTATAAATCATTTTATTCAAGTCGGTTCACCGCTAGCAAATTTTTATTGAAAGGAAGCTCGTAATGAATGCTAATATCTTGAACACATATGCAACAATACTCTTTTATTACGACATTTGAAATCATTGACGGCAATGATGCTTGGAATAAAGCAGACAAATACTATAGCATTCTTTTAAATAGTAAAGAAATTAATGTAAATAGATAGTATTTATCACCATTAAGCAAACCAGACAGTATAATATCTCATCTATTTACAATTATCTTCCGATAAACATGATTGCATTTCATACAAGTAATCCTAATACTCTTGACTCTAGTTCTACCAATTCTAACTCTAGAATCTATTCCGGGAACAATAAATTGCTTACATTTTCTACAAAATAGCTGACGCATGAAATATGGCATTCTTATTCTAACACGCATTGCTATTTTTAGAGCCAAATTTGCATAAGATTGCGATAATTTCTCATTATCTTTTACTTCTCGCAATGCATTATCGATCAAAATTTCAATTCTTTCAGCTGCTATTCTTTCTATATTCTTTTTATTCATTAAAATTCAATTCTGACATAATCCATCTCGTCGAGAACTAGTAATTACGTTCTACTATATTAAAATGCTATGAAATAAATGTCATCTAACGAAATTAATTTTGTGTAAATCTGATTGTATTCACTCGTAATTGCTGAAGCAGCCATAGAAATAGTACCACAAATTCTGAAAAATCATCCATCTGTAAAGAATCACTGCAGAAGAGTTGGTAGAGGTCCTAATGAGATTCTCTTAGATATTAGTTATCATCATAAAGCTATGGTTGAAAAAAATATACAGCAATGGTGGAAGCGTGGTAGACCAGATATAGTGCATTTCGATCTGGTTGAAGCACTCTCAACTCCATTATTTATGCAGAAAAAATTGCAAGTTTATGTGTCCACATTTGATAATAAATTAATAATAATAAATCAAGATCTGAGAATTCCAAAAAATTATTTCAGATTTGAGAGACTGATGGCTAGTATTTTTAACAGACACAAAAACAACAACTCACCGAATTTAATAGAGCTAAAAGAGACTGTTAGCTTTAATGATTTAATAGAGAAAATAATCAGACCGGATTTACTTTTTGGATTCTCTGTACAAGGAACAAAAAGCAAAATAAGTGATATTCTACTGCATAATGTAGTCAATAATTCTAAAAATTATTGTTTTGTAATCGGAGGCTTCCAAAGAGGACATTTTTCAGAAAGAATAAGTCAAACATTTAACAACCTATTTTCGATTAGTCCCTATAGTTTAGAATCACATGTAGTTATTGCAAGAGTTCTGTATGAATGTGAAAATTATGTTTAGTGAAATATCGCATCTATCATGAATGCAACAAATAAAGCTGTCAAATAGGGACTCGAGATTTTGAAAAGAAGCCACGAAACTTTCTCACCGGGTCTTACCAAAAGCCATAATGACGTAACTATCATAATAATACCCGCAGATATGGCAGTAATAAAATAAATCAAGCCGAATTGATTTAGGAAAAAAGGTATTATGCTAAATACCACCATTAGAAGTGTTGTACCAGCTATCACTTGTACAGATCTTTTTTCACCCGCAACAACAGGAAGCATTGGTACACCTGCTTTTGTATAGTCGTTTTTTACATGTAATGCCAAACTCCAAATATGTGTTGGAATCCATAAGAAAACTAGTCCGGCCATTACTAAACCTATTTCTATATTCTCTGTTGTGACTGCTACATATCCAATTAATGCTGGAACTGCACCTGAGAAACCTCCAAGGATAATATTGGTTTGACTTTTTCTTTTCAACCACTTACTATATACTATAATATTGTCGAAAAGACCAAATGCCATGAGCCCTAAAGTCAAGTAGTTTATTGACCAAGCACAGAATAGTGATATAGATGCCAAAAGTAAACCAAAAATAAGCGCATTTTTGGGAGAAATTCTACCAGAAGGAATTGGACGTGCTTTAGTTCTATCCATAATGGCATCAATGTCACGATCATTATACCCCGTTAAAGCATCTGCAGCCGCAGATCCAGTAACTATACCCACAAGAAGAAAGATCCACTGGACCGGGGAAAGAAAGTTATCAGTCGTATATGAAGCAGTTATCGCCGATCCAAAAGCAGTAAAAACTAGGAGATACCAAATTTTTGGTTTAGTAAGTTCATAATAATTTTTTAGCCGATTCGTGAGGGTTACTTGTGGAATCAATCATTTGTACCTCGACAGATTTATGATTAAAGGCAATATGAACGCTCATTTATTTAAACTTGAATCATTTGGTAATATGGCATATTATCCGGCAAATGCGGTTAGACAAAACAGATAAAAAATAACTAGCTGTACCTATTCCAGGAGATTGAAGAATTACATACCAGAACATGATTCAATAAACCAACTTACAAGATTGAAATTCTGTAAGGTTGAAATAATATTGCCCTATACTCAATAATGTAAATAAATCTATTTTTCCTAAAACTATAAAAGAGGCATGATAAAATCTAAGATATTCTACTTAGGTGATATGTAAATTGGAATCAATTCAAGCAACAGCTGGTGGAATGCCAGTTTTAATATTAAAAGAAGGAACCAGAGAAAGCAAAGGTAAAGAAGCACAACGAAATAACCTTGTAGCCGCCAAGCTTATTGCGGAGATGGTAAAAACATGTCTAGGCCCTCGTGGTATGGACAAAATGCTGGTCGATACTCTTGGAGATGTTACAATAACAAACGATGGTGCTACAATTCTTAAAGAAATGGATGTTCAACATCCTGCAGCAAAAATGATGGTAGAGGTAGCCAAATCTGTAGATAACGAAGTAGGAGATGGTACTACATCGGCAGTTGTTTTTGCTGGGGCGCTATTGGAAAAAGCAGAGGAGTTAGTAAACAAAGATGTACATCCATCTGTTATTGTAGATGGATATACCGCAGCTGCAGAACGAGCCCTTGAATTTTTACAAAAAATTGGTATAAAAATTGATGTCAATGATAGAAATGTCTTGACAAATATTGCTAGAACAAGCATGTATTCAAAACTTGTTTCTGATGATAGTCCTATATTGGCCAAAATGGTAGTAGATGCTACAAAACAAATTGCTGAAAGTATTGATGATGGTAAGAAACTAAGGGTAGATTTAGATAATATAAAAGTAGAAAAGAAACCAGGGACCTCCATTCGAGATAGCAAACTAGTCAAAGGAATAGTTCTAGATAAGGAAGTTGTGCATGCCGGAATGCCAAAGAAAATAGAAAAAGCAAAAATCGCTCTCATAAACTCTGCATTAGAAATAGAGAAAACAGAGATGAGTGCTGAGATAAGAATTAATGATCCTCAACAAATGCAAATGTTCCTTGAGGAAGAAAACAGGATGTTAAAATCAATGGTTGATAAGATTAAGGGAGCTGGCGCAAACGTTGTATTATGTCAAAAGGGCATCGATGACTTGGCACAGCATTATATGGCAAAAGAAGACATACTTGCCGTCAGACGAGTCAAGGAAAGTGACATGTCAAAGCTGTCTAAAGCAACCGGTGCCAGAATTATAAATAATTTAGATGATTTTACTTCAAAGGATTTAGGTTCAGCCGATTTAGTAGAGGAGAGAAAAGTTGAAACAGATAAGTGGGTTTTCATTGAGGGATGCAAAAATCCAAAGGCTGTAACAATTTTGGTTAGAGGAGGATCTCAAAGAGTTGTCGATGAGGCTGATAGATCCATCCACGATGCTTTAATGGTAGTAAAAGATGTTTTAGAAAATCCGGTAGTAGTTGCAGGAGGTGGCGCACCTGAAGCTTTTGTGGCTAATGAATTGCGTCAATGGTCCAGTAACATGGAAGGCAGGGCACAGTTGGCGGTTCAAAAGTTTGCAGATGCTCTAGATACAATTCCTCTATCACTTGCAGTAAATGCAGGAATGGATCCAATAGACACCATGACAACACTAAGAGCTAAACAGAGTAAGGGTGCAAAATGGACCGGAATAGATGTTATAAATACTGTTGTTACTGATATGTATAAACAGAATGTGATCGAACCTATAGCAGTTAAACAGCAAATAATAAAATCTGCATCAGAAGCCGCGAATATGCTTCTAAGAATAGATGATGTAATAGCTTCTAGTAAATCTAAGATGCCTGCTGGTCCGCCTGGCGGAATGGGCGGAATGGGCGGAATGGGCGGAATGGGCGGAATGGGCGGAATGGGCGGAATGGACATGGAGTAACTTCATTTTTATTATCATATCAATTGTTTACAAGACAATTTAAAAAATATCTAAATTATTTTATTTTTAAGGTTTGAAACGCTTTAAATAAAAACTATAGATATATAATCATTTTAGCAAATGTTCGAAAAACTAAAACGGCTTAGACTAGATGGTACAATAGTTGTACTTCCTGATTTTTTTTTAGATAGGATTATTAAAATAAATTCTAAAGATGAACTCTTTAAGATGATCGATAGCAAAACAACAATTGGAGGTGGAAGTATAAGGGGAGTTAGTACATTTGATATTAAGGGCGGCAATGCAGTTAATGTTGCCTATTGTTTAGCTAAAATGGGATTATCCGTGACACTATTTACTGTTGCCGATAATATTGGAACATCAATACTTCAATCGATCTTCTCAAAGTTTGGAAATAGTGTTAATTTACTTGTAAAAAATGGCAAACACGGGTCTACTACATCATTTGAGTTTCATGACAGCAAAGAAACATATGCTAACGTAATGATGAGTGACATAGGAGACAATAAGAATTTTGGTCCTGAAATGTTTAGTCCGCCGACAGATTTAGAAATAATCAATTCTGCAAAAGGTGTTGTATTGACAAATTGGGGAAGCAATCTGAAAGGAACCGAATTAGCTCACTTTTTATTTAGTAATTCTCCCAAGGCTTTTCATTTCTTGGATCCTGCTGATATAGAAACTAGAAAAGAAGAATTTAAAGACACATTGAAGAATTTAAGTTCTTTATTAGACGTATTAAGCATTAATGAAAATGAATGTACTTCTCTCTTAAAAGCTTGTAATCTTGATTCCCGGGTATCTTTAGACTTGAATGATATTGAAAATGTAAAAAAAGTTGTAAAAACATTGTCATCCGAATTTGGACTTAAAATCGATCTTCATACAAGGATCGGAGCTGCATGGTCTGATGGAGAGGATGTCCTATTTGTTAATTCTTTTTATACAGTTCCTAAAAAACTTACGGGTTCTGGAGATTGTTGGGATGCCGCCGATCTAGTAGGATATTTTGCGGGTTTAGACGCAACTGAAAGACTGTTATTTTCAAATGCTTATGCTTCACTATATGTTGGAAGCACAGAATTTGAACCTCCTTCAATAGCTGAAGCATTGGATCTCGTACGAGACAATTATGAATAAGTTATTGTGGTTCTATTGTAGCAGGTGGTTTGCTTGATACTGAATAAGTGACCCAAGCAACACCATTGACTTCATTTGTTATTCTATTACTGATTTTGGATATCAAATCATAAGGTATCCTTGACCAGTCAGCGGTCATTGCATCTAACGATTCAACAATCCTTATTGTTACTATGTGACCATAAACTCTTTCATCTCCAAGTACACCTACAGCAAGGTCATCACCTACTGCTGCATATGCTTGCCACACCTTATCATACCAACCAGATATCATTAGTTCACTTTCAACAATGCTGCTGGCATGTCTAACAATTCTAATTTTTTCGGCAGTGATTTCACCAATAATTCTAACCGCCAGCCCTGGACCTGGGAAAGGATGTCTTTTTATGAATTCATTTGGAATATCTAATAGAACCGCAATTTGCCTCACTTCATCTTTATACAAACTTCTAAAAGGTTCTAATACTTTCAAATTAAGCCATTGAGGTAAACCTCCGACATTATGATGCGTCTTAATGACAGCAGCAGGGCCTTTAGAAAAGCCACTTTCGATTACATCCGGATATAGGGTTCCTTGAGCAAGCCATTGAAATGGCCCATAGTCTCTTGTTACCTGTAAAAATACTTGCGCGAATTCTTCTCCAATGATCTTTCTTTTTTGTTCCGGATCCCCTATTCCCTCTAGCCTTGACAAAAAGCGTTCCTCTGCATTAATGCAAACAGTATTAATACCAAGATATTTGTTTATTAATTTAGGAACCAGTTCTTCTTCATTTAGTCTTAATAATCCATTATTGACAAAAACGCTTATCAATTTATTACCTATTGCCTTATTAAGCAAAACAGCAAGGGTCGTAGAATCAATCCCTCCACTAATAGCACATAATACTCTATCATCTTGAACTTTTCTTTTGATCTCGTTGATAGTAAAGTCAATAAAATTTTGCATTGTCCAATCTGGTTTTGCATTACTTATGGACTGTGAAAAATTTCTTAGAATTCTATTCCCTTGTTCGGTATGTGATACCTCTGGGTGGAACTGGATTCCATAAATTTTTTTATCTCTATTTGCTATTGCAGCAGAAAAAGAATTATCCGTATGTGCTAGTATTTCAAAATTATTTGGAATATCTTCAGCAGCATCAGCGTGACTCATCCAACATTTTATTTT
Organism: Nitrososphaerales archaeon TH1920; assembly: GCA_014523495.1. GTDB lineage: Archaea > Thermoproteota > Nitrososphaeria > Nitrososphaerales > Nitrososphaeraceae > TA-21. Next base: position 1,718 of record JAATVM010000212.1, on the reverse strand, counting down.
CTTATTAATGCCTTTAAATAAGTCTGAATTATCATCAATAACTAAATCGGCATAGCCATATTCCCTATTATCAAAACGTTTTATCTTTCCCTTAAATTCATCAACAATTAGTTGATGACCGTAACATATTCCCAAGACAGGAATTCCCATATCAAAAATCTGCTTATCTGGTTTTGGAGAACCCTGCAAATACACACTCGAAGGACCACCAGAGAGAACTATTCCTTTAGGTTCTAAGTTTTCAATCAAGCTTAAGGGAGAATTATATGGCAAAAGCTCACAATATACATTGGAGTCACGAATTCGTCTACAAATTAAGTGACTGTATTGCGATCCAAAGTCTAGTACAACAATTTTATCCATAACAACGTTAAATTCCTTTTTCTAACATTCTGGTAAAAACCCATGTTGCTGTATTAAAAATTTCATTAAGCCGTTCTTTTTCTCGATAATTTGAAACTGTAACGCTCTTAATCATTCCATTTTGATCGCTATCTACTTTAAAATCTATGATGTCAGATTCACTAATTTCACCTTTCTGAATTTTTTCTTTATCCTTTGTCTTCATTCCTTCCAATATACGGTTTATAAAAAAAGATCTAAAGGGAGGAGTATTAATATTTAGATTGATATCATTTACCAAAGGTATTTTTACATATGTTGAGGTGTATTCTGCGTTCGATATCAAAAAGTTATCTTTTGCTCGCTTTAAGGGCTTAATCTCCACCCCTTGATTATCATCAAGAGAATTATCGTTACTTGCTAATTCTGAAGTTAAATCGGAACTGGATTTGGTTTTGGTTGTCATCTCATTTTCTTTTTCTTGAACAGATTGGATTTCTGGAACAATTTTATCCTTTATGTTAGTAGCAGAAGACTCAAAATTTGATGCTGTTATGAAGCTTGTTTTTTTTAACAAAGAATCAACTATTAGAAGGGTATCACGAAGTTTATCGAGTTCCTCTTTTTTATTGGTAACCTCTTTAACCAACCATTCACGCACTTCGGCTGCACGTCGAATATCATCTTCTGAAAAACTGGACATGACAGGATTTATTATATTAAAAACATATAATAGTTTTTCACATTAACTACAACTGATAAATTGCTTCCCTTCACTTAATTTTGCGGTTGAAGACAAATGAATAATTCATGGCTGTGATTTAATGCCTCTTATTTTTGTCCCTGATTTGTTAATCAACTTAGATTTAGATTGCTTTCCTAGCATTTCAAGCAATCTTTTTGCGGTTCTCAATTTCTTTCGTTTTAAATCAATATTAACATCATTGTCCTTTGTTGAAAATTTCCTTGGCTTGTTATCAAAATCCATACCTATTAAAGTAATACTCTTTGCTCTCATTTCTTCAGCCATAAACACACTTCTATCCCCATCAGTAAATCCTCCAAAATTATATACATTCTCAGTTGGCATTACCTGAGTTGTACCAATTATTTTTCTAAATTTAGGAACATTTTTTTCCATACTATCTATATTATCTCCATGAGCATGGATAACCATCGTTGCTCCCAATTTTTCGGCCATCCTTAGAAATCTTGGATTTCCATCAAGATCCGAGACCACTATGTCTGGTCTAATTTTCTTATTGAGCAAAATCTCCACCACACCATTGGCTGCTATCTTTATGTACTTTTTATTTTTCCTGATAAACTCAATATTTTTTTCCAGACTTGGACCTGCCCCAATCACAAGTACCTCC
>JAATVM010000211.1 GCA_014523495.1 Nitrososphaerales archaeon TH1920 | reverse complement strand
ATAATTCCAGCTAATCTGTCCTTATAAACTACTCCCAATCTCTTGATATTATTTTTTCGTAATATGCGCGCGGCCTCAGTTATTCCTTCTCCTGCTTCGACTGTGTGTATCGGTTTCATTACTTTTGCAGCGTCAATTGATAACAGTTCTAAATTACTTGCAACAACGTTTGAAACAATATCCCAGTCAGTAACAATTCCAATAGGTTTTTCGTTTTCGGTAATAATCACACTACCAATATTGTGCTCTTTCATTTTCATTGCAATGTCCACAACACTGGTGGTTGGACCAGCCGTGATTACAGGACTGTTCATAATATCTCTTACAAGAACTCTTGTCGTCATGGTTGCATCAGTATGTTCAAGTTTTTTTGTCACAATATCATTTAGCAAGTTTAGTTTAATTGTCTTTCTAATTTTCTTTTTTGTAGTATGCTGACTGTTAGATAAAGATGTCATAGTTATTCTAAACGTACCAATCCTTTATGTCGTTTACAAATTGACCTCTTTCAACGCGTTCGATTTTGGATTGTCCGGATGGCAACGTCCTTATAATTTCATCTAAAAGTATTTTTTTTAAATAATCTGATAAATTAGAATCAAATTCAGAAATTACTCTTACAAATTCACTTTTAATTTTCTTTGCCAGGCTCATCGGATCAGAACCACTAGGCAGCAATGAAGCATATACCAAACATCTTTTTCGGATAGCATTTAGCGGTCCACAAACAATTGTATATCGCTTATTTTCAATTAGAATTAATCCAATAGCTAGCTTTAATTCAATACCCCTGCAAAAATTTCTCTTACCTTCAATTACAAAAGAACCTTTTGGAAGATATTGACCTGTTGGAGCACCTTTCTTTACCTGATTAGGGAATACCCAATATGCATCTGCACTTGACAAGCCGTCTTTCCATGCTCTACTGAATGAAACCGTTGCTTGAGCCGTCTCCTCTATGGAATCACTGTTTTCATTATTTCTCGCATTCTTTAAAAGAAAAAAGGGGGAACCATGAATTTCCGCATGAAAAACGATATCATTTTCAGTCATGTATTTACGTATCACCGCAGAATTGGACGAGGAATCTCGTCCACCAATCACTAAATGACCGTCCGTAGTCACAAACCATCGATACCTTTCATACCATTGTTTTGATTCTATCGTATTGAATTGTATTTTTTCATGAATTTTTTGTGTTTTATTCTGTAGTTTTTCAATTCTCGACTTGAGCCCTTCACTTGCTTTATCTATATTTACAGCACCACGTTCTAATTCTTTTGCCCTAGAAAATAGTTGTGAAGAGAATTTTGGAATGCTTGATTCTAACCTAACTCGTTCATTAAGAAGGTCTAAATAAGTTAAACCATTCTCATGAACAATTTTGGAATCATTATTTTCTAAAAGAGCCTTGACTGTATTATCTTGCATATCCTGAATACCCATAGACGAAAGTTTCATTAGTTCATGAGCAACAGACCTAAGGCTTTTTGATTTAGAAATGACTTGCATTTTTGCTTTATTCTGCTCTTCCAAATCATGTTCTAGTTCCAAAATTTTCCTATCTGCTTCTTCCGTTTTCAGATTCTTTCCGGTCGTGATTATCTCATTGCTCAAAACTTGATCTATCGCATCCATGTATGTCTCGACTTTCTTTACATCAGCTACCGTTGACATGGAAATTGGTAACGCATCTACTGCTAATCCTAACTTGTCTAGAATAACTGATGGTTCGTGATTTTTTTCATCAATTACTTTATTGGTTATTTCTTTAGTTTTTTCATAAATAATCTCTAAATCCTTATCAGTGAGGAGGTTTGCATACTTTGTATTAATTCCTGATTGCAATAGTATTTCTTCAACATATTTCCTTGGTAAAGATGTACATTTACCCAACCATTTTAGCAATTCAGTATTGTTAGGTTGTAATCTTGTGTTCTTCATTTTATCTAAGGAAATTTGCAGAACGTCTTCACCACGATTGGGAGGTAGAACATATTCAGAACCGGTCCTCAGCGTTCTATGTCTTACTTCAACAGGATTTAAGATCCAAAGGATATTCATAGACTCGTCGCATAAAATCATATTGCCCTTTCCAAAAATTTCAACTATCAATACCCTCGCTTTATCATCTCTATTTACAAAATGAATGAAGAAAATCCTCTCGCTTCCGGGTTGTGATACTGAGCTTATTTTTGTCCTTTCCATTTCTCGACTTAATACCTTTACAATTTGGTTTTCTTCTATCTGTCTGTATTTTTTATTTGTAACCCATATCCCTTTAATCGAAACCATAAGCATGATATCTGGCTCTCTTGGATGGTGTAGTTTCAAGAGAATAGAATTTTTTGTGATCGAGTAAATGTCACTTACGTAATAACTTGATGAAACCATAGGACTTATCTTATTTATAAGAAAATAGAGCTCGATTCCTGATAATTCCATATAAATCAGTTTAGATGAGGATGAATATTAATTAAAAATTCAAATAGTCAATCGAAAGGAATTAAACCTGCAAATAATGTGACAAAAGTAATTGGATCATCTTGATAAGATATATTATATGAGAGCTTTTTTGGGAGTAATCTGTGGTATTATTCTCGGTTTCTTATTTAACCCATCCAACAGTTCGTCTGCTATAGGCATAATCTTCACAGTGGGACTAATTTTTTACATTATATCGTACGTCATTGCAAAAAAAATGGGATTGAGATTAAAAACTGAAGATAGGAAAAAAATTTCTACCAATGGAATTTTTCCATTTATGTTTTTGCTTGTGATGTTCATGATCGTCACATATACAGGTCTGTATACAGCAAGTCACTGATCTAAAAGAATTTAATTTAAAAGTATTTTATCTAATCATGATGATATGGAATTATTTAACACCAGGAATCCCAGATGAGCTATTTGAACGCTCAGAAAATGTTCCAATAACTAAGGAAGATATACGTTCAATTGTTCTAAGCAAACTACGCCTCAGAAAAAACTATTCGGTAATTGATGTGGGATGTGGTAGTGGAAGTATTACTGTAGAGATTTGCTTGCAGGTAAATTCTAAAAATGTATATGCAATTGATTCAGACAAAAATGCCATCGAATTAACAAGAAAAAATCTAGATAAATTTGGTGTTTCTGCAAACTTGTTTTATTCTAAAGCCGAAGAGATTTTGCCATCACTACCGACTGTAGATGCAATTATCATAGGTGGGACAAAAGGTAAAACTGAAAAAATAATTGAACTTTGCATATCTAAATTAAAGAAGAATGGCAGACTCGTAATCGATACAATCCTAATTGAAACAATGTATAAATCGTTAAGGACAGTAAAGAAGGAAAAAATGCGCGAAATAGACGTTACTCAAGTCACAATATCAAAAGGAAAAGACGTGTCAAGTGGAACAATGCTTATTTCTAGAAATCCCATATTGATTTTATCTGCTACCAAACAGTAATTTTATAGATTAATAATAATTCCCTTTAATTCAGTCTTTATTTGATTTTTAAACTCGATTGCCAAAAGCATTCTTTTTAATTTAAATAACACATTTTTTACAACTCAACTCATGAAGCTTTCGTGCATAGGTTGTGGACCTGGAGATCCGGATTTACTTACGGTTAAGGCTGTGGATAGAATAAGAAATGCAGATGCTATCTTTACCCCAACCTCAAAGGAGGGCAAACCCAGCATTGCGTTATCAATTGCTAGAAAATACATAGACGAATCATCTACTTCAATTACAAACCTAATATTTCCAATGATAAAAGACAAAGACTCCCTCAGGTTACAATGGAAAACTAATTCCCGAATAATAGCAGAAGCTGTACATTCTGGAAAGAGTTCCGTATATCTCACTGTAGGAGATCCATCTCTATACAGTACTTGGAATTATATTCACAAAGAAATGAAAGAAAATTATGATGATATAGATATTGAGATTATTCCTGGAATACCTTCCTTCTTTGCATTTGCTGCTCAAGCAAAAATGAGTTTAGTAGAGGGCGATCAGACTCTTGGTATCGTTCCTGCATGTTATGATCTGGATAAAATAAGAGAGACAGTTTCATCCTGTGATTCAATAATTTTTCTCAAAGACGGACGCTATTTTGATAGTGTGATTGAAATACTCTCTGAAACTGGCTTTAATGATAATTCCATTATTACCATAGCACAAGATGTATCTGTGGACAAAGAAATTTTAGAAACAAAGAAATTAAAAGATTTACGAAAAACAAAAAATCCAGCTGGGAAATACTTTTCATTAATGGTGGCTAGAAAAAATGATTGAAGCCAATACCATATATTTTGTTGGGTCGGGTCCAGGAGATCCTGAGCTCATTACAATAAAAGCAAAAAAATTAATAGAAAATGCAGATGTGATAGTGTATTCAGGATCATTATTGAATCCAAAATTACTTGAATACTCCAATAAAGATGCAATTCTTCATGATGCAGCTCTGTTGGACAGGAATAAGATTTATGAAATATTAAGGGATACTACCAAACAGGGAAAACTTGCAATACGTTTTCATGACGGGGATCCTGCGTTATTTAGCACTATAAGGGAACAGATTGATAAATTAAGTTCAGATGGAATAAATTGTAAAGTTATTCCAGGAATAACTGCAATTTTGGGCGCAGCTTCTTCACTGAATTTAGAGTTAACTCTTCCAGGAATTACTCAAACACTTATTATCACAAGGGCCGAACTCAGAACTCCTGTTCCGGAAAGAGAAAAAATTTCCAACTTGGCAAGACACGGCGCCACTATGGCTTTCTATCTAAGTATTCATTTGATAAGAAATATAGTAGATGAGTTGCTTAAAGGGGGAGTCTATCAAAATTCGACTCCTGTTGCTGTTGTTTACAGAGCCACATGGGAAGATGAAAAAATAATAGTCGGAACCTTAGGCAATATTGCGGACAAAGTAAAGGAAGCAAAGATAACAAAGACCGCAATAATAATAGTTGGAGATGTCATTACCCCCAGTAATTATGAGTTTTCAAAAGTTTATGATCCCCAATTTACGCATGGGTATAGGAAAGCAGATAACTCCAAATAGTATTTTAGAAGGTAACAAGACTACCTATAGGGTGTGAGGGCCTTCAAGCATTTTTTTCGGCCTAGAAAATTTCTTCGTCCTTCCTGAGTCCACCTAATCCAGCTTTGACTTTTGAGGCGCACTCAATACAAATATCTTCTGAGAAAGGGAAGCTTTTCATGCATTCTTTGCATACAGGTTTTCCACAATTGGGACATTCTTTAGTAGTAGTCTCTGAATTGCATAAGGAACAAATTTTATTTTTCATCATTATAATTAGTGGCCCTGAGGGCTAAAAATATATCGCATACATTTACTTTCTTTAGCTATCTGTTAATGTATTAATTCTCATTTATTGTCAGAGTACAAGAAAGTTGTCGATATTTGAAATGATCTTTCTTATTGAGTCATGATAATGGAATTCTTGAGATTTCTTTTTTATTAATATTCGACCAGGCTCCCATCACGTCTTCTTTTGTTTCTACCTGGTTTTCTACCTGGTTTATTCCCGTTATTTCATTAATAATTATTTCAGTGGCACGCATTGGGGGCCAAGCCATGGCAACATAATCACCTATATCACCAGTTTTTTGTAAGGAAGCTGGAACCAAATTATTTTTTGTAAAGCCCAATGAGATAAGTTTATTCTTAATAGCATCTATCAAATCATGTTGTCCATGTACAATCAAATAAACAGTTTTGTTATAATCAATTGTCGACATTTTCCTATCTGCCATTCCTATAAAGATATTTGTCTATATAATATTGTTGATAAAAACCTTGATATCGAATTTTAATCTCCATATGACGATGATCCTGCCTGAGGACATCTCAGAAAGAATTTCTGCTTTTATATCAGGAAAATTGGACTTTCCATATGTTAAAAAGGATGAACTAATAGCAGTCCTATACTTATATGGAAAAAATAGCACAATAATCAGTCATCCTGAGAAAGTTCTTACAATTGCAAAGAAGACCGTTGAAAGATTAGAACACAGTATCCAAAACTATAGGAACGGTCCTAAATCTTTTTTTGATTCAGAATTTTCGCGCAATAATTACATACGTAGGCAATTACAAATAACGGTCGAGAAAAATAATATTAATGAAAATGACAAAGATAGGCCAAACATCGATAACAGGAGAATTGTAACCGATCCTGTTATATTATCAGAATGTTTTTCACAACACGTTGCCTTCTATTATCAGAAGTATTCATTTTTCTTTTACGGCCCACTGAAGGATGATGAATTAACACATGACATTCGTAATTTGTTATCTGGCAAAATAGTTATGTTGGGATACAATAAGGAGCAAGATGAACTCCCATTCGATCATCCTATTATTCCCTTGTATATCTGGGCTAAGGAGAATCTTCTCCACAAGGACTAAACGATAATATATGATAATATGCTTTGAATCTAACTATTCGAATCCTAATAACGTTCTCATTTATAGGCTCAAGTGTTTGGATTAGGTATTTTTGATATTTATTTTCATTTAATCCTGTTAAATATACATCATGAATTATGGGAATGGTAACTGAAATGGTATTATAGATGATAATGTATTTCTAGTACCGATATTGTTAGATACTGTATTTCTGGTACCGATATTGTTATCTTCGTCGTTTTGTACCTGAGAATTTAAGGGCAAGAATGGGAATATCCTAATGTCATTACCCAAACAAGAATCAAAAATTCCACAATACTTAAAGTAAGGTGATTTAAGATCCTTTTCATAGCTCATCCAATATGGAGAATAAATAGTAATTCCAGACGCAAATATGCTTTGGGACTGCATAGCAATAGTAAAAACAGTAATAATAAAAATAGTCAGTAAGGGAAAAACGAGTAATGAATGTGATCTTTTTTCTTTGTTCAAATCAATATGAGATTTAATACTTAGTATATTTAGAATGCTTTAACAAAATTAATAAGAAAATTGGATAAATGAATGCAAGAATCTAATTCCTAAAGAGGTAATATACAAAGCTACCTTTAGTATTTGCTAGTAAAAATCACAGAATTTTTTTCTTAAAAATTGATTGGCTATTTATTGATTGTATGTAATCATCATTTCCACAAAGAATTTTCTGAATCCTTTTACATATGATTATCATGGTAGAAATTAAGTAAGGTTAAGACTTGACAATCATGCACGAAACAAGTTATCTGAGAATTTGTTATGGATGATTATGTTATATTCTAGATATAATGATAGAAATGTAGATGAAGGAAAAGATAATTGATGTACGAAAACTTTTATCCAGAATGGATTTGGACAATTCTGATTTTCTTAATTTCTTTGATCTACAACATTTACAGGTAGGTATTTTAAGACTAAAGCCCGGTGAAAAAGATACACAAGAACCACATGCATCAGATGAAATATACCTAGTTTTGGAAGGAGATGGATTTATAGAAATAGGAAAAAAAGCATACATAATAAAGAAGGATCTATTCGTTTATGTTCCCGCCAGAGAAGAGCATAGATTTTATGGAAACAGGCGAGAAATATTGGTTGTATATTTTTTCAGCGATTAATCCAGAGTAGTAATTCAAGATAGTTGTTGAATTTTTTAATATCATTGATAATTTTAATCACAAGCCGTGTTGGATTCCTCAACGAACATGATAAGTACCTATTTATATTACGTTCTAACTTTATAGTTACATTCAAAGTCTCATGATAAATTCATAGGCATTGCTTCTAAATGTTTAGCTAATACCATTAAAACTTCAATCTTCTTTTTGGGATAATTTGCAAAGTTAAGAACTTCATCTATAAAGGTTGGGATTGGAATAGCTTCTTCCCCCACGACTTCGATACCTTTTTTAGTTAACAAATATGACTTTGCAACTGGAGAAGCTTGAATCCCATTCAAAAAATAATGCTGTGTTTCGGACATAGATTTACTTGCCTTTACATACAGTCCCTTTATGTATCCAGTTTCTACCGCGATACTTTCTTCTAAAAGACTCATTCGCTTAACGAGCTCATTGACTCTTTTGACACATTCAAATACCATAATAAAATCTACCTTATTATTTTAGTAAAGGGTTGAATCAATCGATTCTTAATTCATCTTTCTTATTTTCTTGCTCTTGTAGTTTCTTCAGCTCGCTAACTAGAAAATGTTTATACTTTTCTCTTTCTTGTTCAGTCATTTTATCCAAATTAGAACTCAATGTTAAACCAATGGCGGATAACCTGTCTATCATGTCCATTGCCACAAACTTCCCAACGTTTCCAACTCGCATTACAACATCCAATTGCTTTTGCATTATGTGGTGAACGGAATCTACATCTGCAGCTATATCCTTCCCTCTCGATGTAATCTTGTATTTGCCACTATCAGTCTCGCTTATTAGTCCCTCTTCTAACAATCTTCCTAACATTGGATAAATTAAACCTGGTGATGGTTTCCATTTTCCGCCACTTTGTAAAATGGCTTTATCAATGATTTCTTTACCGGTCATAGGTTCTTCCTCGAGTAGCCCGAGGATATAATGGCGTGAAAAACCTCGAGGAATAGCACTACCTACTCTGGCAAGCCAATTAGATAACATATCACTAGTAATATCACTAGCGATATATTACTTTTTCTCTGTCTCTCACTGTACCATTTAATCGTTCTACTACCGAATTAAGACCTTCATTTCTTACTGATATACGAATGTTCTTTAGGATTTTTTAATGTATACAATTCCTTTAGAAATGCTTTATCATAGGAAGGTAAACCATCATGTATTATTGTCTTAGGTGTACTAGTCTTTGATTTTGCATCTTGGTAAACCTTTCTAGCATGTATTACCTATTCAGGTAACGAGACGAATCCCGTATGATTTCTCAACTAATTAGCATATCAAAGATTCATCTTTAATAAATACTAGAAACTTAGAAATAAGAAGAATATCATGTATATTTATATATAGAGATATTTTATTAATAGTCTTTGTCACAAAATAAGGATCTTCCTGGGAACAAGAAAAGAGTGACTAAAAAAGGTATAATTATAACAATTATAATTGTAGCAGCAGTAGTTGCGGCAAGTTTTTTGGTATATCTTATACCATAAATGAAAGGTATCTGATTGTCAATATTTTGTCGTAATAGGGAGGAAAAAAGAAGAAAAAAGAATAGCAATTAAAATTGAAAATAAGGATAATTTGTTAATGATAAAAAAATGATACAATTTGAATAATTTTATATGATGTCACTTAAAATTATTTTGCTTTGTTTCTTTTCGCTTTCTGATTCACTCAAATCAATGTCATATCTACTTAAAATACCCTCGAGGCATATTTATTGATGAACTAGTCAAGCAGTGAATATTTGACGTTTCATAATTTCAAACAGTTGATTCAATGCAGGTCATGGACTAACAGGTTGGCTAATATAAGGTATAGATTATTCCGTTTTCAAGATCAATTAGTTTGCTACCGGTTACCATTATGAAATTTGGAGGAAGCACACTGGGAGAGGATGGTGCTTGTATAAATAAAATAATTGAAAGAATAAATAAGAAGATAGAAACTAAAAGTAAGATTGTCGCTGTTTTTTCTGCGCCTTTCATTAGATATAGGGATAAATTAAGTTCTATGACTGATGTTGCAATTCATATCGGAAAGAATTATGCTCAGTCCAACCCTGTTGAAATCGATGTACTACGAGAAGTGTATGAAAACATTGCATCCAATAATCTTTCTCAGGAATTTCATAAGAAATTTTCTGATGACATCAATAGGTTTTACAAAGAAGTCATAATATCACTCAAACAAGCTGCCGAAAATCGTAGATTTGTAGACGTTACCAGATCAAGGACGCTTGCATATAGTGGAGAAATACCTATGTCTTATTTAATGGACTATATTTTAAAAACTAAGCATCTAAAGTCAGATCATGTCAAGATAGAACAATGGCCTATAACTACAGATGATAATTTTGAAGCAGCAAATTTTTTAATCGAAGAATCTAAGAAAAAATCAAGCAATTTTTATGACCTAATTGAAAAAAACGACGTAGTAACAATAGGTGGTTTCATAGGAAAGACTATCGATGGACTAGAAACCACCTATGAGAGAGGAGGTTCTGATAGGTCTGCTGCTGACGTTGCAATATTGTTGAACGAACATTACAAAGCAGAATTGGATTTTGAAAAGGATAATGCTGTTTTGAGTGCCGATCCAAAAATAGTAAAGAAAGAATTGGATAGTATCAAATTCCTGTCTTACAATGAAGCTAGATTAGCAGGTATGTTTGGCATGAAGATCCTTGATCCTCTAGCAATTAAAGAAATAGATGATAACAACATGGATATACCCATTGTAATTACTGATATGGAAAATCCCTCTAGAACAACGATAATATCAAAAATATCTCCTGACCAATCAGGTAATCTTGTTAAAATTGTTACTGGAAAAAGAAATTGTGCAATAGTGAGAATGGAAAGCATTGCATCATCACATTTATTAGCATCACTTGAAAGTGATAAGCAGTACCATGACTTTATTAAATTATCCCCATATAAGAAAAATGGTGTTGAAATCACTCGAGTTCTATTTCTAGATGGAGACTACGTTCGTCGCAATGAACATCATTTTAAGGCATTTTATTCCGGAGCAGAGATAGTGTATGATAGAGGTGTTGTTACCCTAATTGGTGATTATATGTGGAAAATGCCTAAAATTGCATCTACTACAAGTAGCACCGTGGGAGAACATGGGATAAACATTCTGAACTTCGACGCCCAAGAGGAAACATCACGCATACTAATTATTGTAGATGATTCTAAGGTAGCTGATGCAATAAGGGCAATTCATGACAAGAGAAATAGAATTGATCGGGACGATGCCCGATGAATAATAAAAGTAAGATTTGGATGGATGGAAAGTTCGTTGATTGGAATAATGCCAAAATACACATTCTTACACATGGATTACATTATGCAACAACGGTATTTGAAGGAATTCGTTGCTACAATACTAGAAATGGTCCTGCAATTTTCCGATTAGAGGAACATATCAAAAGGCTCATTAATAGTTGTAAGATGTATCATATGACTTTAGAATACTCTGACAAAGAACTTAGAGAGGCGATCATTGAAACTGTAAAAATTAATAAAATCAAAGATTGTTATATACGTCCTATTTGCTACTATGGATATGGCAAGATGGGAGTAAATCCTTTACCTAATAAAGTATCGACATCAATAGCTCTGTGGAATTGGGAAGACCACATAAAAACAGTAGGCGACAATGGAATGAGAGTTATTATTTCTTCTTGGGCTAGAATAGATTCAAGAAGCTTACCTATTCATGCCAAGGCTGCCGCAAACTATGCTAATTCAGCTTTAGCAAGAATAGAAGCAATTAAGTCTGGGCTTGATGAGGCCATTATGTTAAACATGAATGGCATGGTTGTAGAGGGAACAGCTGAAAATATTTTTATTGTAAAAAATGAAATGCTCATTACACCTCCTATAACATCAGGCGCCCTAGATGGGATTACCAGATCTAGTATATTGTCTATCGCGGAGAATCTTGGCATTAACTTTCGAATTAGTGATATATCACCTGATGAATTGTATAATGCTGACGAGGTATTTTTAGCAGGAACAGCTGCAGAAATTAAGTCAATAGGTGAAATAGATAAAATAATTATTTCCGACGGAAAGACTGGAAAAATTGCAAGTAAACTACAAAATCATTATAATGAAATAGTGCATGGAAATAGCAAAAAATTTGAGGATTGGCTCACATATATTAATTAAAAATTATAATTTTTTCTAATCTTTTATTGAACTGGTAATGTTGCCGTACATGTCAATCATATATAATACTAAATATTAATTAAAATTCAACTACAGAGGAGATTCATTTAATATTAATGCAAGAAGTGCCGATCTTAAATCTTTACCATAAGACGCTTGTTTAAAATAGACTGCATTATTGGTATTATCCAGATCTCGTGATATTTCATCCATCCTAGGTAATGGGTGCATTATAGAAATATCTGGCTTGAACTTTTTTAGCATGTTACTATCAATTGTATAAGTTCCTTTGACTTTTTCATATTCTTGCGGATCTGAAAATCTTTCTTTTTGTATTCTAGTAACGTACAATATGTCTGAATTTTTAATAATCGTTTCATCCATCTCGACCAATTCCACAATTTTCATCTTATTTTTTAAACCATAGATCGACTCTTGTCGAATTTGTAATGTCGGTGGAGAGACTAGAATTATTTCAACATCGTAATTAGCTAGACCGTACAATAAGGAATAGATCGTTCTTCCGTATTTCAGATCTCCCAAAATAATAATTTTTAGTCCGTCAATTTTCTTTTTTTCTTTTAATATTGTATACAAATCAAGCATGGCTTGAGTTGGATGTTCTTCACTCCCGCTACCTCCGTTAATTATTGGATGTTCAGATATTTCGGCGGCAAACTTACTTGAGCCATCAAGCTGGTGGCGTAAGATTATGAGATCTGAATAAAGATCCATAACATGAACTGTATCCTGCAAACTTTCTCCCTTTTCTATTGAAGAGGATTTTAGGTCTGATATTCCAATTGAGCTTCCACCTATTGATGCCATAGCTGCCTCAAAACTCATTCTAGTTCTAGTGCTTGGCTCGTAAAACAGATATCCCATTATTCGGGCTTTTCCTAGCTCGTCTTTTTCTTTTGGATTGAGTTTTTTCATTTTATCCGTTTTTTCAAATAAGAACTCAAGCTCATCTCTTTGGAAGTCTTTAATTGAAACAACATCTCGATTAAAAAATCTATTAGATTTCAATTTTCACTATCATAATATGATAAAGAGCCCTTTACAAAAAGATTCTCATCAGAATTTAAATATATAATAATAGTCTACATAGCATATATTAGAGATTTTTTATAGAATTTGCAATTTGAATACAAGTCGGTCAATCTTATTTATTATTCTGATTATGACATATGCATTTTTACTCCAAAATGTGGGCGCATACACAGTTGCACTATATCAGGATACTCTAAATGAAAATACTGAGAAGAATGATGTCAATTTGTCAGTACCCATTAAGAACACAACAATTTTAGATACTAAAAGTAAGACTGAATATTCTGACTTGGTCAATCAGAATAACAAGACAGTTGGTACGGTTACCTATACTCCAAAATTCATATGCGGCAGTGTATCTTCCGATGAAGGTCCAGTAAGACCAGGACATTATGATACTGATATAAGCATCCTTAACAAACAAGATTATCCGATAAAAATTCTTTGGAATGTGATACCTAATGATAAAAATTCTTCGAATTCAATTATTACGATTCTTAAACCTGAAAGCTCTACTAACATAACATGTAGAGATATTCTGCCACTAGTTACTGACACTAAAAACTTAGTCGAAGGGTTTGTTTTATTGTCTTTACCTATTAGCGGCAATATTCTTGGTGCGTTTCCTGATCCTAATAATCCAGAAGCATCAATTTTAAGATCTATTAATGACACAGAATCAAATTTGATCGATGTTCAAGTATTTTATACGGCCAATGCATTACCTCAACTTCCAAGTGAAATGATTTTCAATAAGATTGATTTTACTATATTAAGTGATCCTAGTGGAAAAATACCCCAAGCATCTCTAAATCAAGTCTTAGAAGTTTCGTTTTTGTCCAATGCGAGTCAAATTTACGACCAAGTATCACGCATTAAATCTCTGTTGAAAGAAAAATTCAAGTTGTCAGATAGTGAATTAAGTGCTATCAATATTCAAATTCAAAAATCTGATATAGATGCAATTTTTACAAATGACGATCATGCAATATCATCATCCCGTTTAAGTCCTAACATATTCTATAGATAATATGTGGATCAAGAAGAAAAGACAATCCTGCCAGTTAATCAAATAACTTTAAATTCTAACTAGCAAGTTGCCAAAGTCATTTAGGTTAAGGTGATAGTATTATACTATACTTTAAGCGCTCTGCTTATCATTATTAATTCAGGTCCTGTGGTTAAATTTCCTACTATAACTGAACCAAATTTGGCAATAATTCCTGATGAGAGGAATGGTGATCCTCCATTAACGGTCACTGGTTCTGCTTCAACTTGAAGTATTTCCGATATTCTATGAATTTCCACATCATTAGCTTTAGGATGAACAATGGCTCCAGCATTTGTAGCCACAACCATGGATCCAACCTGGACAAATCCTCCGACTGACATTGTTTGAAGAGGAACACCCAGAATATCTTTAATATTCTGATCTACTTCACCCTCGAATAAATTTGAAACTATTGCTCCCTTATCATTTGCTGAAATTAAGTTTCCAATTGCAGTATACTTGCTTTTTAGTCGTTCCACGTTTAATCCACTCTGTTTAAGGATTCGGATTTCTTCATCAGAAACAGTTGATGGTAACAAAATTCCATTATTGTTCATAACTGTCATTGGTCCAATCAATCTAGTTCCTGCCACTGAAACATGAATTATTTTTTCAACAGCTAAATACTCTTTAAGTTTTTTAGTTTTTGTTTCTGCGTATCCAAATGGGAGCAAAAGTGTATCATCATTAGTTCGTACAAATAATCCTACATTTGGACTTCTATATACATCATACTTGTTGATTACCAAATGTTTATTCTCTCCATTATGTGAACATCATATGACAATATTTCTCTTGTGTGCGAACATGAAATAAGTAATTATATACCTGATTTAAATTTATGTTTCAATTTATTTGAACAGCTAGTGAATAATTTTAATTTCAAAATAAATTTATCCTATTATCTTAAAAATAAAAAATAAGAATGATTTCTTATCCTGACATACAGGAGCTAAAACCGCATTCTATACACATATTGCAACCCTCGGTAATAATCAATCTTGCATTACATGACGGACATGCTTCGTACTCATTATACTCATTTGGAGATGCTGTCATATTCATTTTTAGTTTGGATTGAGATATATTGATTGTATTATCTGCTGCCACTTCCATCACTTCTGTATCTCTAAATACTTTTTCAACTTGTTTCATAACATAGTCTTCTTTAATGTTACTTTGAATATAGTCAGTTACATAAGCACTTGGTTTCACAATAAATTTTTTCTCCTTATCAGTTCCAGTTATGTGGAGTACCTGCTCATGTCTGGAGCCATCTCTATAAACCGTAACCCCCTTTAATCCCAATTCGTGTGATAGAAGATAAGCTGCCTTTATATCCTCGACTGTAACATCGGATGGCATATTAATAGTCTTTGCTATTGCATTACTAATCCATTTCTGCCAAACTGCCTGAGCCAATAAATGATCGGTCCAATGTACATCAATAGCAGTTACAAATATTTGTTGTAGCTTTTCAGGAATTTCGCTTAGTCCTCTTACGGAGCCATAATTATTTGCAATTTTTGTTAGAATTTCGTCATTATACAATCCATTTTCTTTCAGTACATTCTCAAATATTCTATTAGTATAGAAAAACCTTCCCACAGTAACGCGTTTTTCAAAAACTAGTGCAAAAACAGGTTCGACACCATTTGAGGTATCAGCTATCATGGATAATGTGCCTGTAGGAGCGATAGTAGTTGTCCATGAGTTTCTAATTCCATATTTTTTTATTTTCTCAACTAATGAGTCCCAATCATATGATTGATGCCGCTTTGGAATCTCATAGTATCCTGCTACGGGTATCATTTTTCCTTCAACATAATCCGTTTGATTAAATAAAGGAAAAGGCCCCCTTCCCTTGGCGATTGCAACACTTTCTTCCATACTGTAATAAGATAATGCTTCTGCTACTCTATTCATAAATTCATAGCCTTCTTTTGAGTTGTATGGTATTTCTAAAGTAAATAATAGATCAGCAATGCCCATTATTCCAAGCCCAATTCTCCTTGTTAATTGTGTATTATGTTCAATTTCTTCAACAGGATATTTGTTCATGTCGATAACATTATCTAAAAATCTAGTGGAGAGGCGAATTGCCTGCTCATAACGTTGCCAGTCAAATTCATATTTTCCATCGATATTACGCTTAACAAAATTGGCCAAATTGATCGATCCTAAATTGCATGATTCATATGGATAGAGTGATTGTTCGCCACATGGATTTGTTGCTCTAAGTGGTCCTGCTTTTACGTTTATACAGGGATTATATTTATTGATATTATCAAAAAATATTACACCAGGCTCAGCACTCTTCCAGGCACTGAATGTAATCAGATCTAGAAGCTGGTGTGAATCAATTTGTTTGATAGGCTCATGAGTGGTTGGATTTCTAAGTGTGTATCTGTGATTATTTTCGTTAATAACTGATTCCCAAAAATCGCTCCAAATTCCAATACTTACATTAAAGTTTTCAAAGATACCGGGTTTGGTTTTGGCTGTAACAAACTTTTCAATATCAGGATGCCATGATTCCATTATTCCCATGTTTGCACCCCTTCTTTTTCCACCTTGCTTTACTACATCTGTAATTGTGTCAATAATTCTCATGAATGAGATTGGTCCGGAGGCAACGCCAGAAGTTGACGCTACTATATCACCTTCAGGACGGATACTAGAATAGTTAATACCTACTCCTCCACCGGATTTGAATATCATTGCTGCGTCAGTAGAAGATTTCATTATATCTGACATGTCATCTTTCATATCTAAAACAAAGCAGGCTGAAAGTTGGCCAAGTTTTGCTCCAGCGTTCATAAGAGTAGGAGTATTTGGTAGAAAGTCTTTTGACACCATTAAATTATAATATTCTATAATTCTATCAGAATACTTTGATAAGTGACCTTCAGCTATTAAGCGTAAAAGATCTTTAAAGCTAATTTTCATGTGACCGCTTTTTGCCAAATGAATATAATGCCTGATCATTGATTCAAAATGGTAATTGTTAAGATAGTGATTTCCAATTTTTAGTTTCAGATGAAAATCATCTATTTTTTTATAATATTCTTCAGCTTCCGTGATATTTTGAACTACTACATCAGTATTGGAGTACAATTCAGTATCATGGAGTATTTCAGGAATTGTTACTAGAATTGCGACTCGTTCAAAAAGCGATTTAGGATCTTCAATTATTTCATTATTGTTATCTCTTAACAGGTAGCGTGAAGCCAATACCCGGAGGGAATTAATATCAAAAGATTTGTCGACTTCATCTAGATCTTTTTTATTTAGAATTTTCTTTTTTTCATCTCTGATTTTACGTCGTTCATGTCTATATAGGATGTATGCCTTCGCGGTCTCTGAGAGTCCCTCTTCGATTAATATCGATTCGACCATGTCTTGGACATCTTCAACACTAGGAATCCGATTGGTATCAAAAACAGAAAATTGTTGATCCATTTTTTGTACAACTTTTTCAGATAATCTTTCAGCTAGTTTGTAGTCTGCTTTACCTGCTGCCATTAATGCTTTGTAAATGGCATTAGAAATCTTTGAATTATTAAAATCAACAAGTCCCCTGTCCCTTTTCTTAATTAGTGCTATCGGTTTTTTGTTTTTATTTGAAGAATTTTCAATTTCGGTAATTTCTTTTGCCATACCGCTCTATACAGCTATAGCTTAGCTTAAAAGGATTATCTTACTAAAAAATAATAAAATGAAGGTTTAAACTATTTGATTCAGTATCAT
>JAATVM010000210.1 GCA_014523495.1 Nitrososphaerales archaeon TH1920 | reverse complement strand
TATATTGCAAAATTAGTAGAACCACAGTTTTGACATACTTCTGATGACAAGGATATTTTTGTACCACAAGAGCTGCAAATTTTGTTTTTATAAATTAGTCTGAAGAAATTAAAATCACGTGACTTACTAATACAATCCATTAGTTCACTGTCAGAAAGATCACTTACGTCAACATTAAGTGAAACTCCACCATTAAGTAATTTATCGATTGAATTACTTGATTCTATTATAGGACCAGTATTTGAAAGTAAATCTCTACCGTTTATGAGAAGACCTTGTGAATAAGATTTTATCATCATTTCATCACCAGCTTCATGATACATCTTCCCAAATTTTTCCGAATCCAGAGAAGCTAATCTTGTATTACTGTCATCTGTAATCATTGCAATTCTTATAGAATCGTCTCCAACACGTCTTCCCTGATCAGAAGCAACTTCTACTGCAGTATGCAATACCTTTTGAATTATTTCTTCTCCATCAAATTCATGTCCGAGGATATTATATACTGATTCCCTTATTCCCGTCAGATTAATTACGAGATTCATCTTGCTTAATTGCATCATTTGTGTTATGTTGGCCAAAATAGGTAGCATTTCTCTTCTTATCATTTCCAAAATAGAGTTCTTTCTTGCCAGTAGGGCAGAAATAGCTGGTTTTATCATCAGTGCCAATCTTGCTCTGAAATATGTTTCGTCTTTATTAGACTGATAAGCTAATCTGGGCAGATTAATTGCTAAAGACTGTAAGCTTACAACTGAACTAGATTTCTCATCAGCTAGAGTTTTTACTATCCCTGTATGGGTTCTAAAATTCTTGGATACAGACAAAATCCCTCCATGTTTAACAATATTGCCTATCAAATCTGAATTTGATTTCACCGAGTCTTGACCATTACCAACTAGAGATAACCCAATAGTGGGAATAGGTGTGTGGTCCAAATATTTCATATATGCATTTAATATAGACCTAATTATTGAACCATCATCGATTGAGATAGGAAAAGTAATTACTGGAAATCCTGAGGATGAATAAGATCTTGAAAGGGAAGATGAAATAAATGCCCTGGAAAATACAGACTCAATATCTTCATGATTATTTTGAATCTTATTTGAAACGGTAGAAATAAAATTATCAAGTATTATCTCCCTTGAAGTTTCCCTACTTAAGACCGAAACCAAAACAGGTAGAACTGCTGTAATATCATCTAGTGTACGAATTGGTTTTATTCTTGAAACATTCAAGTATTTTCCCTTAAAGTTTAGACCATTGTCAATAATATTCTTGGTATCAATAAAAATAGTGTCAGGCATCAAGTTCCATAGTCCGGCGTTCGAAATATTCAATTCCCCAGCAAGGTGCATATCTGTAATATCTTTGGGTAACATATTGAAAAGCAGGTTTTCGGAAAAAACAGCAAGAGATGTTTCCGATAGAATTCCTTCTACCCCATTTTTGCTATATATTGGATTGTTAAACATATCTGAGATGTCGGATCCTGGAAGACCCAGCCTGGCAAGTTTTGATCTAAATTCCTCATAACCATGTTCGATTAATATTGAATTCACTGTTTCCCTAATAAGTGAGGATGTAAGATAGACTGTTTGAAATTTGTAAACCTTATTTTCTACTTCCTCAGTAATCTTATGTGCTTGTTCAAGAGGCATATTTGCCTCCCTAACTAAAGATTGAGTAATCCTATTAGAATTAAATTCTTCAATAGAATGTCTAGAAGTACGTACGTACATTTTTCCACTTTCAATGATAGATCTCTCTTCAATTTGTCTTGCTAGGCTGAGGACTAATTTTCCTAGATTAGTAATTGTATATCTTCTTTCTGCCTTATTTAATGCAACAAGAGACTGCCTCAAAAGCTTCCTCAAGTGGTAAGCAAATTTACCAGATTCTTTTTTAGATTTAAAACCAGCTAACGATTTTAATTCTGAATAAGTTAAAGGTCCCTTGGAATTTAGAATACGAAGAATATCTATCCTGTTAGGACTTGCCATAACAGAAAAAATCATCCTAACCCTTTTTGCTGCTTGTAAAATTCCACTAGGTTTTATTTCAGTTTGAGTTACAAGATCATGGCTAGCCTCTATCCCCATCTCACCCGATATTATCCTTAGATAATTTAAAATTGAGTCGTAAATAGTTATTGACTAAGAGTACAAAACAATTAACCTGTGCATTAGAAAATCAAATTTAGATCATTACTTCATTTTCCTCTATTAGGGATTCTAACTCATTTCTGTTTTTCATTGCATTAATTGTATCAGGTATGTCAGGTAATTTTAATTTCGTCTCTTCTTCAACACTCTGCTCTACTTCACTTAAAATTTTTAGCGCTTCTTCATCTATTGGCATAGATATTTTCACGTCAGGATTAACATTGTAATTTAGTATTTCGGATGAAGCTACTGTAACATCGTTCAATACCTCACATGCCGTAGGTATTACCATTGAAATATCTTTTTCTATATCTTTTATCAAATCTATCGTTGGATTTATGGTATCCATTATCATAGCAAATTCGCTTATTATAGTGGAACGTAGAGCTACTACTTCAAGTGACATTCCCATATTTCTTGTTGTATGCTGAATTCTGCGTATATTTACAAGTTCATTAGCTAGTGCCTTAGCCCGAACGTTGTTACCGACTTTGATGTTTCGAACAATTTGTTTTCTAAAATCAGCATCCATCATATCAAATTTTTTTGAGAGCTTATTCAACTTTGTAATTTGATTACTAATAACCTGAGCAGCATTAGAAAGGTCGTTTTGAAACTCTGTATGATGCTGCATCAAAAAAAATATGGTGTAGGAAGAATGTAAAAATACTTGTCAGTGTCTATCAACAAAAGAGTAACATAAAGCTAATCTAAAAAATTTCTAGTATATGATGAAATCTTGCCATACAAGGAATCCTATGAATATGGTAAGAAAAATGAATCCTATAACAAATGTTTTCTTAACAAAACAGAGATACCGTTAATCAGCTTGTTTTTCTAGTTTTTCTAGTGTAAGTCCATGCTTTGCATCATATCCTTTTACCCTAACGGTTGAACCGATGGGTAAATCAGCTGGTGTTTTAATTCCTGGTAGAAAGCCTGAAGCTGAGATAGGAGCATCCTTTAACTTAAAAACTACCCAGGCATATGACTTGACATCATCAAATCCTTCAGGAGCTACTGATTGAATAGTATGGGTGACTACTGTCCCAACTCCTGGAAATTCAATAAATTCAAAATTACTCCTAGAGCATTGACTACAATAGTACATTGTCTCCAGCATAATTTTTCCGCAATTCTTACACTTGTTTGCTAAAATTTTTCCGCTATTAGCTGTTTCAATAAATCTTTCATGCGTGCTAGAATGTTTTTCCATTCTGATACACCAAGATTAGACTTTTTGAAAGATATGAACAGCTGCACTTGCCCCAGTTGCTCCAAAGTTATGTGTTAGGGCTATTTCAGCATCTTTTACTGTTCTATCTCCAGCTGTACCAGTAAGTTGTTCGAAAACTTCTACAACTTGTCCTACACCTGTAGCGCCAATAGGATGTCCTTTGGATTTTAATCCTCCTGACGGATTAATTGGGATCTCTCCATTTCTATGAGTAATCCCTTCCCTTGCTGCGATGCCTCCCCTGCCCTTTTCAAAAAATCCTAAATCTTCAATGTCAATAATTTCTGCAATTGTAAAACAATCATGAACTTCAGCAAAATCTATGTCTTTTGGAGTTACTCCTGCCATCTTGTATGCTTGTTTTGCTGCAATTATTGTACTTGGAATAGTGGTGATATCCTCTCTGGATTGTACAGCTGCGGGTGATCCACCTCGTCCTGAACCAATAACTTTTACATAATTGTTACCAACCCTCTTGGCAAATTCTTCAGTGCATAAAATAACTGCTGATGCACCATCAGAAAATGGACAACAATCATAAACCTTCAAAGGTGATGCAACAACTGGTGAATTCAAAACATCATCTACTGTTATCCTTTTTCTAATGTGTGCTTTAGGATTTAATAATCCATTTTCATGGTTCTTCACTGCGACATATGCCAAATCTTCCTCTGTAGCTTTGTATGCAGTCAAGTAGGCCCTGGCAATCGAGGCAAATAGTCCTGGAAATGAAGCTCCATTTCCACCTTCATAAAAGAAGTCAGAACAATATGAAAAGAGTGTGGTACTCAAAGTAGTTCCAGTATGAGTTACCTTTTCCACACCAACGGCCAGAACACAATCATAAAAGCCTGCAGCAACATTTGCATACGCCTCTCTAAACATTACCGAACCCGAGCCGCAAGCAGATTCTATTGTTAGTCCAGGTACATGAGCAATTCCAAGATTACTCATTAGCACAGGTGCCATATGTACTTGTTTATCAGCAACCCCAAAGACATTGGATATATACCCTGCTTGGATATCCTTTGGCGTGATTCCAGCCGAATCTATCGCATCTTTTGATGCATCCAATCCTAGCTCAATAATACTTTGACTTAGTTTACCATATTTTGTACTTCCAGCTCCAAGAACGCATACATTATTTACCATTTATATGAAAAATATTAATCAAGAATATAAAAATGTTCGAGATTGGATTGCATCATAAGGAATTTTTGATGATAATATCAAAATGAAAGACGGCTTTGCACTCCATTTGTAAAAACCTAAAATCTAAATTATTATTCTCTATAATCTATTTGAGCTTGCAGGGAGAATTTCAAGGGCCAGGCATTGAACAATATAAACTTGTAATTTGTGAGAAACCCCTTGCCGCAAAACGGATATCAGAAGTGCTAGGAACTAAAAAAATTATAAAGAGAGAACCTCTGTCCGGTGTAGTAATATTTGAAATAATTTCAAATAACGACCAACGATTTATTGTATGCTCAGCACTTGGACATTTGTATAATCTATTTCCTTTAGAAAAAAATCGAAAAAAATATCCAATATATGATGTGAAATGGTCTCCGCGACATTCAACCATTGTAAGAGAAAGAAGTAGAATTATGCGAACTTTGAGAGTCATATCAGATATTTCAATGGGCGCTTCTGAATTTATACACGCCTGTGACTACGATCTTGAAGGGGAGCTCATTGGTTACAATATACTCCAATACGCTTGCAGAAATAAATATGAAATATCAAAGAGGGCCAAATTTTCTTCTCTGACTGATTCGGAAATAAATCAGTCATTTGATAATTTATATAATACCAATATCAGAATTGCTGATGCTGGAAAGGCCAGACATTTAATTGATTTTATTTTTGGTATAAATCTATCAAGAGCTCTAGTTAACTGTTTGAATGTTTCCAATCAAAACGAACAGTATCACAATTTAACCATCGGAAGAGTTCAAGGTCCTACCCTAGGATTTATAGTAAATAGAGAGATAAATATTAGAAACCATGTACCAGATCCACTTTGGTATATAACTGGAAAATTTGAGAAATCAGGTTCTTTTTTCAAAGCTAATCTAAATTCTGTGGTTCATAAATTATCAGATATAGAAAAAATACTGAGGGAGTGCAGAAATGAAATTGGAGTTATTAAACAAATAATCCAATTTAACAAGAAGATAAATCCTCCCGCACCGTTCAATATTAGTAGCCTACAAAAAGAAGCTTACCGAATTTTTAAGATGTCGCCTTCCACTACTCTCTCTGTTGCAGAATCTCTCTACCTGGCGGCACTAATTTCATATCCTCGTACTTCCAGTCAGAAACTTCCTTCCTCCATAGGATATAAACAGATACTTAAACAATTAAGCATAAACTATGACAAGAAAAATGAAAATAGTATACAAGAGTTATTAAAAAGAAAATATTTAGTTCCTTATCAAGGTAAGGAAGAAGACTCTGCTCATCCGGCGATTTACCCTACAGGCGTAAAACAAAAAAAACTTAACATGTTCCAGCAAAGAATCTTAGACCTTATTATTAAGAGATTTTTATCCACATTTACGAACAGCGCTGTAATGAGATACATTGAAGTAACTATCCATGTGAAAGGTCATGACTTTATAGCCAAAGGAAATACAATTTTGAGCCATGGTTGGATTTCTATCTATGAACCGTATTTTAGTATCAATGAATCTAAATTGCCAGAATTTAATAGAGGGGAATTTGTGAGAGTGGATAAAGTCACCGCAATAGAAGACTTTACAAGACCATCTCCTAGATATAATGAAGCAAGCCTTTTGGATAAGATGGAATCTGAGGGCATTGGAACAAAATCTACTAGGGCTGAAATAATTAATTTATTAATAAAGCGTAAATACATAACTCAGGACAAAATTGGAATAGAACCTACAGAATTGGGATTTACAATAGTCAATACCATGAAAAAATATGTATCTGAGATTGTTTCAACAAAATTAACAAAATTACTGGAGTCCATCATAGAAAAAATAGAAAAAGGAGATCTTGATTTAAACGATGTATGCAAATATCTAAAAAAATCATTAGAAACTCCTCTAAACAAGATCAAAAAAAATGAATGCGCAATTGGTGATGAAATAAAAAATGTATTGAGTTTATCTGAAAATAGCATAGCGATCGGGAAATGCCCGAAATGTCAAGAAGGAAAAATGATCTTGATCAAGTCACCAAAATCTAATAAACGATTTATGGTCTGTTCTCAATACAGAGTAACTGGTTGTAATGCCATTGCGTCAGTTCCCCAAATAGGGTTCATTAAAAAAAGTAATAATATTTGTACTTGTGGATGGCCTATGATTACCATTATGTTTACAAGGAAAAAGTTATGGAGAATTTGCGTAAATAGAGTTTGTCCTAAAAATAGATATAATAAAATTAATAATCATCCCGAATCAGATTCAAATACATCAATATAATTTTTGTACACATCCGTTCTTCTATTTTTTAAAAGTGGAAGCGCCTCCCTTATTGTATCTATCCTAGAATTATCGATATCTATGATTTCCATCCCTTCTCTATTTCCCATATCAATCAAGGTAATACCATATGGATCAATGACCATACTGCGGCCAGAATAGATATTACCATGCTGATTTGGTGCTATTACATAAACACCATTTTCTATTGCTCTTGCTTTTAACATTATTTCCCAGTGTTCTTCTTTCATGATTCCTTTTACCCACGCAGATGGGGATACCAATATACTTGCGCCATTGACAGTTAGAATTCTAGATATTTCTGGAAACCGCATATCATAGCATATCAGTAATCCCAAATTTCCGACAGAAGTCCTTGTTGGTCTTTCAATAATGTTACCTGCAGTTAGCTTCTTAGATTCTTTGAATCCCAGGGCATCATACAAATGAATTTTTCTATATACTGATTCTAATTTGCCATTATCATTAATTATGACTGCAGTATCAAAGACTTTATGTTTCTGTTTATTGGTATTGGTAATTTCGTATATTGTTGCAATCACATTTATTTTATTTTTTTTGGCAGAATTTGATAACATTGATATGAAGTTACCATTAATCTTTTCTGCAACTTGGTGTAATTCTTCTGGTTTTTGTTCAGGTGGAGAATATGCCATCTGAAACTCTGGAAAACAGATTAATTGTGCCTTGTCCTGAGCAGCTTCTTTTATTAATTTCAGAGAATAAGCTAAATTTTGTTCCTTATACAATGAAGATTTCATTTGAACTAAAGCAGCCCTAAATTTTTTCTTCATCTAGTTCATCTTGAAAGTATAGAATAAAATTTTTTCTGATCACAAGTCTTGTGAACAAAAATCAATCATTCCTTTTCAGCAGAGTATACTTGTTTTTTAAGTGAATATCCTCTTTCTTCTGAAAAGTGCCAATTTTTTCCACATATTACACAAGTAATACGATTTTCATTTTTGAATAACTCCAACTCATAATGACTGCAACGAATTTGGTATTCTATTTTCAAGGAATCCATTTCCCTCAATGTGTCTATGTGTCTCACAGAATTTTCCGTCATATACTGAATTATTTGATTTGATTACCTTTATCTTTCTATTGATTTTTTATTTTACTTGATTTTCTACAGTTCAAACAAAAAATCATCTAAAAAATAATAACTACTTGTAAACTTGAGCAAATTTGATAAGAAGGATGTAAGAATAATAGTTTAATGAAAAAGTGTCCTATCTGTGGTTGTACGCAGCACAAGTTATTTGGTTGTGGAAGACATTGGTTACGTCATACAAAGAATACTGATGGATTTTGTGAAGAAAAAAAAGTTTGAACTATTTTATTTCATACAGTGCTATCGATAATTTTAATGCCATTGTATCATCCGTTTTTTCCGCGAGGGGCAAAATGTATTTCTGTGTTTCTTCCTTATATCGCAATGCCTTTTCTTTCTTTATGTCATTTTTTAAAAACCTAGCATTGTCCAACCGGTCAGCAAGTTTTATGAATCGAGACATTTTTGGGCTTTTCGAAATATTTTCAAAATACTTGACGAGTAATATTTCTCTGTTTTCTTCATTTATTTTTGGTTCGGTCAAGATCTTGATAGTGTCACACACATTTTCGCCAAAATTTGATTTCAAAAATTCCACGATTTCACGATCATCCTTACTTTTCTCTATTGCTTCGTGTAGAATAGCTGCGCAAATTGTATCTACATCATGAACTTTTAACTCATCGGATAATATTAGTGCCACCTTCATAGCATGATTGATGTATGGTTCATGACTTTCATTCCTAAAGAATCCTGAATATACATTAGCAGCAAAACTAAAGGCTTTGGTAATCTTCACAACATCATTAAGATTATCTCCAAAAGGTTGAATTAACCTAGTAAATGCTACTTTTGTAAAATTATTCAAATTCCATTCCATCTTGACTCACATAATAAACTAATCAAGTATTTTTAAATAGTTTTTCAAACATGCTAATCTCCATTAAATCAATTCAATTCTTATTGTCCTATCATTTGTATAGTTAGAGAAAGATGAGCACGATTGAAATAAATGAAATGGAGTGGTACCTTAGAGATCTTTTATTTAGAAATTATAACAAGGCTGTATTACAACTTAAAATAGAAACTATACCAAATAACATGATTGAAACTTATCTTAGATATAGAAATAGAGACCTAAAGCACATTTCCTCAATTTTAGAAATAGTATTGGAAAATCTAATCTCATCCAAATTTATAGATCGTAGAAATGATTTTGTTGAAGTAAGAGATGGCATATCGCGCTCACAATGTAGTAATTGTTATTATATTTGCTATCTTGGAAATTTAGAATCAAAGGTCTGTTTAAGGTGTCAAAGTAACAAATTAAGTACGTTCCCAAAAAAACATTGATCTTGAAAATCTAACTTTCATACTTTAAACTTGATCAATCTTGTTTAAATTTGGCACGAGGAATAGGATGGAGTAACTGTCAACTATTTTATGAATTAATTATTGAAACTCATATATAGAACTTTAAGAAACATTCCTAGTTGAAAAAATGTCTGCTTTAACCACAAGGAAGTTTTATGAAGAAATACTTCAATTTGTAGGAAAAAAAGTTTCAATAGAGACATCTTATGAGAAAAATTATAATGGAACATTGACTGCTATCGACGAAAAATTAGATACTGTTCTCGAAAATGTAGAAGGCCATGGAATATTGAGAGTTATCATAAACGGATCATTTGTGAAAGAAATAAAGCTTTTAGAAAAGCCTTTTGATCTTAAGGGTCTTGCAGATCGCCTATCAAGAGTATTTCCAGGTCTCGTAAAAATCAGAGATGATGTGAAAGCAATAATTGTGATGGATAAGATCAAGGTAACGGAACATGGGATAGAAGAAGGTACTGGATTAGCCGCGGACAGGGTTAAATCAATATATGAAGAATTTATGAGGGAGTTTAAGAAGTAGATTTGTTATTTGAGGTCAGATATTCTGACCTAGCAGGAAGGATAGGAAAAATCAAAACTCCTAATGGGACTATTGAAACTCCTGCCTTTATTCCTGTTGTTCATCCTGTATCACAATCTGTAGATGTAGAATTTTTAAAGAGATTAGGTTTTGAAGCAGTTATTACAAACGCGTACATTACATTGAAGCAATATGGAGACATTGCAAGACAAAAAGGTATTCATAATATAATAAATTTCGATGGTCCAATAATGACAGATTCCGGTGGTTATCAAGTACTCGAATACGGTTCTATTGAATTAGAGCCTTCATTTATCGCCCAATTTGAGATAGATATTCAAAGCGACATTTGCGTTCCTCTTGATAAGCCAACAGGGTATGGACTAAGTTATGAAGTAGCTGAAAAATATGTTAATGAGACTATCAGAAATTCCGAAGAAACATTAAATCTCATCAAAAGTAACAATAAACCAAACTCTATTTGGGTAGGTCCAGTACAGGGTGCAGAACATCTTGATCTAGTTAAGAGATCCGCGGAATTACTTGATGAAATGGGATATGAAATGATGGCTCTTGGGAGTCCTGTACAATTACTGGAGTCGTACGAATTTGCAATCTTAGCTAACATGATAGGAACTCTTAAATCAACTGTAATGTCCAAACCTATTCATCTGTTTGGAGCTGGACATCCCTTAACGATCCCATTAGCAGTAGCGTTAGGATGTGATACTTTTGATTCTGCTTCATATATACTGTATGCAAGGGACAACAGGTACATGCATCCAAATGGCACTTCAAGATTGGATAACTTGACATATCTTGCTTGTCAATGTCCAGTTTGTATAAAAATGACAGTTAGAGAGTTTATTGATCTCAAACAAGATGAAAAAATAGTTGAATTGGCCAAACACAATCTCTACGTATTAAGATCTGAAGTTTTGTCAGTAAAACAAGCTATCATGGAAGGAAGACTTTGGGAATATGTTGCGCAAAAAGCACGAGCTCATCCTAAATTGATGGAGGCCTTCAAGTTATTTATGAACTACAAACATTTAGAAGATGGTACACCACTGTTCAAGAAAAAAGCAATATTTTTTATGGAATCAATCGATCAATATCGACCAGAAGCCTGTAGAATAAGAAGGATTTTTAGTTCCTTTGGTACGAATAAGAAAAAGATCGTTCTATTCCCCGATACTCAAGTTTCTCCTTTTTATTGTTCACAAGAATATTTCGATTTATCAAAAAAATTTTCAGATTATCAAATTTGTACTTATAATCCTTTTATTGGTATAATTCCAATTGAAATTTCAGATATTTATCCTGTTGCTCACAACTTGATAACCAGGAAAAAATTTAATTTCAATAATGATAAAGACTATCCAACATTTGTTACTTCATTAGAAAAATTTCTATCATCTAATTTTTTTGATGATGTGATAATCGTTGCCGACGATTTCATGCAAGGGATAATTCAAGATGTGAAGATAAAATCCAAAAATCTAAAGATTATCAAACATAGTCATGATATAATAGAGCAATTATAATGAATTACTCAGAGTTGGTTTAGAAGCATTTTTAGGGCTTTATCAATTTATTTTGTTAGTTGATTTTTGCTTAAATATTAGAAATAGTTATGATAAATAATAATAATGCCAATTGATTATGAATTTGTTTATACATTTAGTGAAGAGTTATTGAATTTAGATAATTCTATTCGATGGATTGGTATTTCAAATAAATACGGTGTTTTAATTAATGTTGAACAACGTGAAGGATTAAAACCATTAATGTCCGAGGAGGAAAATGAAGAGTATGCTTCTGCTGCCATCTCAAGATATAGAACTAGGATTAAGT
>JAATVM010000209.1 GCA_014523495.1 Nitrososphaerales archaeon TH1920 | reverse complement strand
ATAAATCACCCACGATAGGATACATAAAAATGAACAATACCAATAATCAAAGCAGTGGAAACATCACTGGACTTGCAAATCCATTTGTGAGTCAAGACCAAATTAATCAAAAAATAAAATCAGTTCTTACTTATGCTCTAGACAAGATTGAGCACCCTGTTGGAACTACACCCAATGTAGGTGATTCTAGGGAAATCAAATGTAAATTTGGCAATGTTCTAAATGACTTTTGGTGCGACATTCCAACCTTTGCGATCAAATAGGTACTCAATCACTGCTTAATTTTTAGTTCGGGGGAGCCTTAATTCATTATAAAACAATATTAATGTTTAGACAGAAGGGATTATGGGATACTACATGAAAAGTGTTATTGAATATCCACCAGGACCAACTGATATATTACCATATGCAATGGCTCGTAAATTCTTGCAAGATCCACTTAAAACTCTAATTAATATATCACGAACTTATGGGGATATTGCTCATTTCAAATTCGGAAGGCAAAATGTCTATTTCATAAACCATCCTGATTACATAGAAGATGTATTAGTTACTAACTACAAGAATTTCATCAAGAGTAAAGGATTGCAAGTATCAAGGCGTCTTTTGGGTAATGGATTAGTTACCAGTGAAGGCGAGTATCACGATCGACAACGACACTTGATACAACCCACATTTTACCCTAAACGAATCAAGTCTTATGCGGATGTAATGATTAAACAAGCGCTTAATGTTAGTTCCAGTTGGCAGAATGGAACGGTAATTGATATTCATAAGGAAATGACACATCTTACTTTAGCGATTATATGTAAGACTGTGTTAGGTTATGATGTCAAACCAGAAGTTGATGAAGTGGGTGATGCACTTCTGACATGTATGAATTATTTCAACCGTCTCTTAATGCCATTTGGTGAATTAATTGAAAAAATACCAATCTTACCCATCAATAAAGGATTTCGTCAAGCCAAAACAAAGTTAGATTCGATAGTATATAGAATGATCAATGAACACAGAACGAAATTGGATAAAAGCCAAGAAAAAGAAGATGATCTATTATTTACGCTTCTCCAAGCACAAGATGAGGAGGCAGGAATTGGAAGAATGACTGACCAGCAGCTGAGAGATGAGGTAATGACCATATTTTTGGCTGGACATGAAACAACTGCTAATGCACTTACATGGACACTCTATCTGTTATCCGAACATCCAACAATTGAAAAAAGACTTCAGGAGGAAATTTATTCCATCCTCGGTGATGACAGAATAAGTGTTACTGCAGATGACGTTCCAAAACTAGAGTATACACAAAAGATTGTGACAGAATCTTTAAGGCTTTACCCACCTGCATGGGCTTTAGGTCGTCAAGCCATCAACGATTACGAAGTCGGTGGATATACGATACCGAAAGGGTCAATAATCTTAATGAGTCAATATGTACTGCATCGTAATCCTCGTTATTTTCACGAACCCGATCGATTCTATCCAGATCGTTGGACCGAAGAATTCAAAAAACAGTTACCGAGATTTACTTTCTTTCCTTTTGGTGGTGGTATTAGAGGCTGTGTAGGAGAACCATTTGCATGGATGGAAGCAATTCTTCTAATATCTACTCTATGCAGACAATGGAAAATGAAGCATGTACCATCCCATAAAGTTGTATTAAAACCATTAATTACATTGCGCCCCAAGTATGGAATGTGTATGAAAATAACAAAAAGATAGTAGAGTGGATAAAAAGGCATCTGAATTTTTATTTTTAACTAAAATACCACCATCTGATATACTATAAAGATTTAGTCGCAGCTCATGGTTTTGGCTCATAGAATCAAATCTTTCTAACCACCCAGGCAAATTACAAAAAGTTTTGTCAGGGAAAATGGATTACATACATTAGTGTATTGTATCCCACCGAATCCGAATAAAATTTATATCGTTTCAATATAATTCTTGTAAATATTATAAAATAATATAATGTAAAGTTTGTTACTAATTAAACATATAGTCTCTCCCTCTTCAATAGTAAACCATGATGACCGCTAGATAAGTGATCAGACATCCATCTTATACTGTTATTCCTTCATTTGCAATTTCGGTTCATTCATTATGATATTTTTGATGAACTCCTTAAGCTGAATGAGAGTTTGCTCAAAATATGGAATAACGTCCAAAGAAGCTTCTGCCGAAAGTAATGAACTACTCAATGAATAATTCCTTAAATCCTTTATCTTCCAATACCAGTTGCCTTCTTGATTTGCCTTTTGTAATTCCCTTGCCAATTCTATTCCCTTACTCTCCGCTAACAGCCCGCTAATCACCTTATTTATTTCGATTCTATCACTGGGAATGCCGGTTAATTGAAATTTATCAATTATTCTAAATAGTAGACAATCAAAGGTTCCAATCATTTGTGAAATCAAAGAGTCTATTTCCATCTCAGCAGCTACTCGTACATCCTTTGATAAAAGATCGTCGTGTTGGGATTTAATATTTTTTATATTCTTCAAATGTTCTTCACACGCAAACATTTTGAAGATTATTCTATCTGACTGCAGAAAAGGTAGATCAGGGGTGGTCATCAGCTATCTCTAAAATACTTCTGCTACTTATGAGTTTCTTGTGTGCACAGGCTCTTAAATTTGGATACCACCTCATTCCCATTTATTAGATAATCCAGGTTTGATAGAAATCATAAAATTAATCGGAATGGGAACAAGATAATTCGTACGGTCTAAGGAAGCAGACAGGCTAAACTAATAAAAATAATAAATACGACGTAGCAGAACCCCTATACATGCAAGGTCTGAATCCCACCAAACCCGAATAAAATTTACATGTTTTTAATATATTTATTGTAAATATTATAAAATAACTATAATGTCAAGTATGTTACTAATTTAACAGATTTTAGCAAATAGTGCTGTGAAGATATATCCTACTTTGAATCACGCATTCTATCTATTACTCTTAATATTTCATACAGATAAGATTGTAATCTTGAGAATCAATTCAATAACGCAATGGTTCTTTCACATTCTGATATCTTATTTAGTATCCATACAGAACTCGAAACCGGCTCAGAAAATGGGTCAAATCTGTAACTCATTCATTCAACCTCTAAGATGGCATTATCAAAAATTGGTTCCTTCATGGCCTCTTTAAAATATTTAGCAAATTGTGTCAGAACATACGCGGGAAGAGTTTTATATTATCTTTACGCTATATCTCTACGAAAGCATTTGGAAAGTGATGATCAATCATCAAATTTAGTAACAAATTGGATGTTAGAATCTAATTTTTCTAGTGAAGAATTTGAAGACTATCGTCAAGCTCTTTCCATGTTTAATAACATATCAAAGGATGGAAAGCAGGTTATTTTATATGAAATAAAAAAGAATCCCGTGGATGGATCAACTGTAAAGAAAACTCCATTACTAAATTCTAAAAAAACTAAAACCAAATCAACACCTTTTAAGAGAATCACTTACAGAAAATCGGGAGATAAGTCTGATGACCATCCAAAAAAGAAAAGTAAATTCAAGGACTTGAAGGTAAGGATTTTTCTTCTTATCATTGTTTTGCTTACCTTTATTATCATAATGTTTTTTATCAATAGTATTGCAGGAGAATCGTCAGACGTTAAGATGGTACAACAATTTATATTATTTAGAATCGATAATCCAAGTTACTTTTTACATCTTTAATAATAGATAACCTTGGATAATAATGGAAAATTTCTCTGAATAGCCATTTTTTGCTTAAATCTTAATATATTCAACTGCATGGGAAATTGTGAATCTGATCAGTACTGTGTAAGGTATCAATATATTTACTTACACATAAACTGAATAACTGTATTATCAGGTTTTAATGATTATATGATATTTCTGAAAATGTAAATTATTGTTAGAAATGTCCAATAAAATTTACTCTAATAATTGAGTCATTGTCTGTGTCAATTTAAAACATGATTTGGGACGAACTTGATTTCAAGTTTGTAATAAAGTGATTATATGTTTGTTGACGATAAATAATAACTTCACTAACTAACTGTATTGTTTGAATTTAAAAGTTTATAAGAATTAGTATTATATCATGTATATGAATTATCAGAAAACCCATTCTGATATAATGAACCTTGATCCAAAAATTAGGATGGTGACCATATGCGATTCAAGTGGAAAGATAATGTTTTCTGACCATAAGCCTGGAGTTACCAATCTGTTAACACCAGATCAAAGTAAGAAATCCCTTGAAATGGCTGTAAATGCATGGAAAACAAGGAGTCAGCTTGAAGACAAAATAGGAAAGGGTCACTATGTGTTAGCAGAATATGATAAAATAAAGAGAATAACTATGCCCCTAGGTGAGCATCTTTTGTATATTACTACTGAGGTAGAAGCTGATCATTCTAGAATTCTAGATGGGATTCGAACAATACAATCAGATT
>JAATVM010000208.1 GCA_014523495.1 Nitrososphaerales archaeon TH1920 | reverse complement strand
TTGGAAATCGAATCATCCTTAAATAACAATTCCCTAATTCCTATCGGTTCATCAAATAATAGACAATATTTGAAACAGTATGAAATTTCTAACGGTTCTGTGATGGTTCAACGCTATTGCAATTGATGTCCTGATCATATCAAAGACAATTTTCAAACTAATGAATGAACGTAAAGATTCAAGTGAAAAAGAACTGATTAAGAAAAAAGTCATTAAAGGAGTTACTTTATGCACTATCTATAATAATTTCAGTGTGGTAGTTGACAAAATTTAACTGGCAAAGCCAGATATTTTTCTTTATAGGATAATAGCTAACAATGAATGAGCACAATTGATCTTGTCCTTTATGAACACATACTAAAATTTATTTTCATCATTTGTGTTATTAGGCAAGAGTAAATGATAATATTCTTTACAAGCCCAATAGGATTAGGACATGCTACGAGAGACATCGCCATTTGCGAAGAGTTAAAGTCCTTGACGAAAGAAAAGATCCTAATTATTACTGGTCGTCCGGCCTATGACATTTTTTCCAACAAGGGATATTCTGTCCATGACGTGTATAGGCCCGAAAAATTTGATATAGATAATTTAATGCAGTTACGCTCGCCGTTAAGGTGGCTCTTTAAGTATTTCATGTATTATAGAAAATGCAAAATAATTGCGAATGAATTTGTGGATAAAAATGAAGAAAGTTTGATAGTTAGTGATGAAGATTTTGCATCAATTGCCGTAGCAGAAAAAAAGAATCGAAAACGAGTAGTAATTACTGATCTAATGGAAACGCATTTTATTAAGGGATTGTTTTCAGTTATTGAATCTAGAATGAACAAATCCATGCAAGAAATGCTAAAAAAATGTAATCATGTTCTTATTCCTGATATTGGTGACGACATTGATAATATCTCTTATATCGGGCCAGTTGTAAGAAATTTAAGTACCACGGATCGAACAGTGTTACGTAAAAGATTAGGTATAGATAAGCCGACAATATTGGTAAGTATTGGTGGAACTAGCGCTGGAAGATACTTGATTGAAATGGCAATAAGGGCATATCGGAATTTGAAAACAAAAATGGATGTAGATTTAATAGTTGCTTTTGGACCTTCATTATCTAAATTTGAAAACAGTTATACTAATTTTAGAAACATTGGATTTGTAGATAATTTACATGAATATGTATGCGCATCAGATCTTGTAGTATCTTTAGCCGGAAGATCGACTATAGATGAATCAGTTGTTTACGGAACTCCCGGTATTTTCATACCTATCAAGGATCATTTCGAACAAGAACAAAACGCAAAGAAATTGGGTTACACATATGATGATATATCAAGACTGGGGACTTTAATAGAAGAAAAACTTGAAACTGGTAGAACGAATAGGACCAATGTAAAGAATGGTGCCAAGAACGCTGCCAAAATTATCATGGAAATGATATAATAATAAAGAACAATATTGATGGCTTACCCTCACTATTATTATAGCAAGTTTGAATATTGGAGATTGTAATTTTGTTATATGAGGCCTTCGGAGGGATTTGAACCCTCCTCGAGCGGTTTCTTCCAACAGAATTTTAATATTGTTGTCCACAGCCGCCTATACTGACCAGGCTATACTACGAAGGCCGATCAACAATGGTTTGTTATGTTTACAGTATATAATTGTTAGATAAATGATTTTTATACTGTAATGATATCTTTTCGAACAACCTGGATTCCTTTATTTTCTAATCTGTTGCCTAATGCATTCATACCAATTGAATCTCCAGCCAAGTGTCCTAATATTACTAAGTTGCCTTCAATATTACTTTCTCGTAATTTCACTAAATCATTATAATCAATATGAAAATAAAGAACCGTATAAATCCCATTTTCAAAATAATTTCTGGCTACAAGATATCCACCATTAGTTCCTGCAGCTATTACTGCAACCCACTTTCCTATATATGAATCAGGTTGTCCATACGCAACTTGAATTCTTGTCTCTGCTTTTTTGAATTCTGGAATTTCTTCCAACACTGTAATTATCTCTGATACCAAATTTGGTTTACTCTCTAGAATCGTTTGAGAAATTAGTCTTCTTGCATATTCGTCACATGGTTGATGTATGTTTACTAATGGCATATCTAATATTTTTGCAGAATCAATAACCGAAGAATATATTTGAGTATGATTCCTAATTTCTAATCTCTTCTTTAGATCAATAACGGACGATCTAGCAGCTTTTTCTGAAATGCCATTTTCTTTCATGTAGTCAATATGTCTATCAATAACCTTGTAAAAATTAATGGCAGATATACCAATGGGATGATGAGTTATCACTGCATCGCATCCCAAATTCTTTGCCAGCATTAGATCGGCAGTTGTTACATCTATCATTAACATTACCTTCTTTATATTTTTACCATGAACATGAACTGCAGTATCCGCGGGTATTGAGTTCCAGTCAACCATATCAAGTGCAATATTTAAAATCTCATCTGTATCTAACATCTTGAATTTGTTTCTTTTTACAATCATAACAATATAAAGGAGTTTTGGATGGATAGCTAGATTGTGAGGAATACAGGAAAACTCCACACGAATAACAACAATAGAAATGAGTAAAGAATCATGTCATTTTACTTTTTTATTTTAGCATATCCATGAAAGATGATTGGTACAGGAAGATAATTTTTTAACATTTAAATGTCATTGATCAATTTGTTTTTGTATTATGAGTTGTTCTGATGAATATATATCCCATACAGATACACAAAATCTTATTCAAATCTCACCTCTTACGAAAGCAAAGCTAAAGAAAGCAAAATATGGTGTTTACAATCATTCTGCAGTTGAACTGTGTCATTGGACAAAAAAGTCTTTCTCCAACGAAGGAACCTGTTACAAGCACAAATTCTATGGTATTTCAACTCATAGATGTATGGAAATGACACCAACTGCCATGAATTGTGAAAATAGATGCATCTACTGTTGGCGTCCCACGGAATTTTATGATACTCTAGAAATGCCCGAAAATCTAGTTGATGAACCAGATATGATAATTAATAATTTATTGGAGGAGCGAAAAAAGCTCATAGTAGGGCATTATGGTAACGCAAAAACTGACAAGAAAAAACTTGATGAATCACTTTTCCCCGAGCACTATGCAATCTCACTTTCTGGAGAACCTACAATGTATCCAAAACTACCAAACCTAATTAAATATCTTAAAACCTTGAAGAATACAAAATCAATTTTTTTAGTCACAAATGGACAGGAACCAGAAATGCTTCAGAGGTTGATAGAAGAAGATGCCCTACCAACACAGCTATATCTTTCAACTAACGCCTCGAATAAGAAAATGTTTACAATGATTAACAGGCCAAGATACAGAGATGCATGGGAAAGATGGCAAAAAAGTCTTGATTTATTATCAGAAATAAACACGAGAACAGTATTGAGAATGACTATGATAAGGAATTTTAACGATTCAACTAATTACATAGATGAATTTACTGATCTCATGAGAAGGGGAAATTCAAACTTTATAGAAATAAAATCATATATGCATATAGGAATGTCTACCCATAGATTAGAAAATTCAGACATGTTGGAAATGGATGAAGTTAGGAGTTATTCACATTTACTTTGCAAGTCATTAGCTACCTTCTCTATTATGGATGAAAGTGAAATATCAAGAATAGTAGTTCTTCAGAATCTTAAGAGGCATACTGAAAGGTGGATAAAAGGATATGAGAAGCCAATTACTCAGTGATAAAGGTTCTTACTTTATAGAATAATTCCCACAATACCACTTTGCAAAATTGTTCAATGCGTGTGTCCTGTGTGATATTCCCATTTTGCTTGCTATACCGAGTTGTCCGTAACTAATTGATGAACCCTCTGGAATGAATATTGGGTCGTAACCCCAACCACCTTCTGTAATATGATCACTTATCGTCCCTCTTGTATCACCGGAGAAGATCATATCGTTATTGTTGTCTTTGTATACTACTACTGATCTAAAAAGTGCAGATCTGTCTGCGCTGTTTAAAAGTAGATCTAAAATTCCTTGATTTCCAATGGTTTTAAGGACATACGAAGAATAAGGACCAGGAAATCCGTTTAGTGAATCGATAAAAAGTCCGGTATCTTCTACTATTAACGGTCTACCTATCTTTTCAAAGGCTTCTTTCGATTTTTGTAACGCTATCTCTTCCAATTTATTTGATTGAATTTCCAAGGTGCCAAACCTTACGAATTCTATTTCGATGTTGAAAGATTTCAGATAGAGAAAAATTTCATTAAATTTGCTTTCATTAGTACTTGCAAATAATATTTTTCCCAATTCTAGAAAAAACCAGATACCAAAATAAAAATATTATAATGCATGTGCATTATAAAGCAGGCGTTGACCATGGTTCGAATTCCCATAAGAATAGGCTAGTGGCATTCACAAGGCGTCGTTGTTAGTATTCTTAATTTCATCCAATACTTATGTCCATTGTGTTTGAACATTACAAGGACTTAAAGAGAATGGGAGGTAAACTCCTTACGGAAAGTTAACTTTTCTAATTATTAGGAGGATTACGAATTAATTCCTTATCGATAAATCCTTGAAACGCAGGATCAAACCATTTCTCCATCTCTATTTGATTTTCCCATATTTCCCTTATTGTACCTTGTTCAAAAGCACTTTTCATCCATCGTAACCAACCAACCCATTCATTGTCGTTTAGGATTTTTCGCTGTCTCATATGAAAGACGTGTGCAAGCATGAATAGTACATGATACGCGTAAGCAACTTCCGAAGACCAGTGGGCTTCGACATTACTTACTACCTTTATGAGTTCCGGTCGTTTAATTCCCATCTCCGTAATTCCAGCCATTCTTGCAGCGAGATCGTTGAGGACCTTTGTTTCGATATCTACAGATAGAGTCTGCATCTGCCTCTTGGAGAAATACAGAATAACAAACAAAGTGGCAATTATTCCGATTGCTTCTCCCATGCCGAAATACTCGGCTAAACCAATTTCAGTCATTATTTGGATTCTGTAAATGCATGTTCATAAGTATTAGTACCGAGTTCACGTGGTTCCTAAGCAAGCAATTAAAAAGATTGGAAAGTAAAAAAATTAGTAACGAAATAGAAGACCATAGCAGCTTTAGTTATACCACTATAATAGCTTCAATTTATAATTCCGGGGCTCTTGCATCATAGCCATACACTTCACTAAAGGTCCTTGGTCTTTTATCCTTAAAAATGTCTTTAGGAAAGTATTTCATAGAGAATGCGGACATGTGCTCCAAGATGGGCCTTAAATCTCTTCCCTTTTCTGTAATATGGTACTCTATCCTAACTGGAGATTCGTGGTATATCTTACGCTCTATCAAACCATCCTTTTCCATTTCCTTAAGTCTCAAAGATAGTATCTTTGCATTTATTCCCTCTATAGAATCAAGCAGTTTGTTAAATCTTGTTTGTTTTAAATATATCATATTTCGCAATATCAATACTGTGAATTTTTTACCCATGATCTGAAATGTGTTATTTATGGGACAGCGGATTACATTTTTTTGCATATATGAAGCAATATCCTCTTCTAACAACTTACGATAAATTCACCTGATTACTATATCGTTACCTACTATTTAATATACT
>JAATVM010000207.1 GCA_014523495.1 Nitrososphaerales archaeon TH1920 | reverse complement strand
TTTCTATGCATTTATCACAATATCTTTCAATCAATGAAATACCATCCATATCATAAGTTGCTATCTTTGTAGGCATTTCTTGACATATGAAACAGGTACCGCCCATTATTTCTCTAATAAAGTCTCTTTTCAGATATTGTGATATGTTTGGATCATCTAATTTTTTCTTTAGGAAATGTAATTTATCGTCTGGAATAACAATTAGCGTTATTGTTGGTTTTGGTTTTCTCATTAGGGCTTTTCTATGGTTACTTCAATAACGGATATGGATAAAGGAGGTGTAATGAGACTGGGTCAACATTAACGGGCATCCAGTTCCAACGTCCGTGTTATGATCGTAAAACTGTATGGCATAAAAACATGATCAATGATTCTGGTAGTTTGTAAGGTTTCAAGGGGATATGACTGAAATAACGATTTTGTTAAACCCTAAATGCCGTCGGTGAGATTTGAGCTCACGACAGCTCGGTCTTCAGCATCACCCCAATATTATTGGTCGAGTGCTCTCCCAGGCTGAGCTACGACGGCACAGCTAACCTTCTGTACAAATTATATATAATCTTGTCTTGGGATTCATTACAAATAGATCTCCAGAAATCATACAAAAAATCTAGTACTATCTTCCTTAAAGTAAATAAACTATAATAAGATTTTAAAAATTAATTACTATGGATAATACAGATTTAAAAATGGTTGTGGAAACACCTGAAGACAGAAGAAAAAGATTCCTTATAGAATTTGAAAAACCATTCAAGTGTGAGAAGTGTAATGAACGTTTTAAGAAAAAGAAATACCTAAAAGAACACAAGATAGAAGTTCATTCTTACTAACTTTCTACTATTTATTGTGGGATATTTGAAAAGAGTGATAATTTAACTTTTCCTTATGACCCATAGTAAAAAAATCTAATTGAGTTAATTAATAAGCGAGACAAAAAGTAATTTATTGAGTCAATTAATATTCTATTTCAATCTTGAAAATTTACACTAAAACGGGTGATAAAGGAGATACAGGATTAATTGATGGTTCCAGAATTTCCAAATCTGATTTAAGAATAAAAGCTTATGGAGAAGTGGATGAAGCAAATTCTCATATAGGATTAATAATTTCAAATATAGAAAAAAATTCGATTTTTGACGATGTAAAAAAAATACTCTTGAATGTTCAACACGATTTATTTGTTTTAGGTGCAGACCTGGCTAATCCAAATGGTTTGAAAGATGACAGGATGCTAGTTAGAAAAGAGATGGTTTCTAATATTGAACAGCAAATTGATAATTTTGAATCCGAGTTGTCGCCTATATCATATTTCATACTTCCTGGTGGAACCATTGAAGCATCTTTATTACATATTTGTAGAACAGTTGTAAGACGTGCCGAAACATCTACAGTCGCGCTTGCTAAGGAACAGAAGATAAGCCAGGAAATTCTTACCTATCTAAATAGATTGTCAGATTTATTTTTTGTTCTTGCTAGAGTAATTAATAAGCGACAAAAATGCAACGATATCCCTTGGAAGTTAAATTGAGATTCAATTAGACTTAAATACAAAAAACATCCTGAAATTCATGCTATTTAGCATTGGAACAGACACGAAACGTACTACTTTTGATTTTCAGCACAATAATCATGGCGTTAGTGACTAGTGCCTTACTGTATTTTCTTGACCAGTTCCTTTTGAATTTTCTGATCCTTTTCGAATACACTTTAAAAAATCACAATTTCGTTCAACATACAATCCAATAATAAAGATTCGATAATAATGGCATATTAATATGAATTAAGGTTCACTAACTACATGAAATTAGAAAAACGCGAAATACCCAACCTTGTTTCATTTTTTCGTTTTGTTTGCAATCTTAAAAGAATAAAGAGATCTGGCTGGATACACAAATCTAACATTGAATCACCTGAATCGATAGCGGATCATTCCTACTCCATGTGCGTAATGTCCATGGTTCTGGCTGAAATACTGAATTTAGATACTGAGCACATTATGAAGATGGTCAATCTTCACGATTTGGCTGAATCCCTAGTTGGAGACTATATGCCTGATAAAATATCAGCTGAAAAAAAAGAGGTACTAGAGAATAAGGCTATGAAAAAAATCATTTCAAAGCTACCTAGTGCTCTCCGTGAAAATTATCTTG
Organism: Nitrososphaerales archaeon TH1920; assembly: GCA_014523495.1. GTDB lineage: Archaea > Thermoproteota > Nitrososphaeria > Nitrososphaerales > Nitrososphaeraceae > TA-21. Next base: position 7,991 of record JAATVM010000207.1, on the reverse strand, counting down.
ATATTTGGAATGAATACAATGATAATATCACAGATAATGCCAAGTTTGTTCACAATTTAGACAAGTTGGAAATGGCCCTACAAGCAAAAGAATATGAGTTCGATGGATACTCAAAAGAATCGCTTCAAATTTTCCTAAAATCTGCTACTGAGTATATATCAAATGAGAGATTTGACTTGGTGTTTGAAATTTTGCAAACTATAAATGATGATTCAAATAAAATATGAATTAATGCAGTATTTTACGGCTCTAAAAATAGGTGAAAAACGAGTTAGAGCTGCTCAAGAGATTTTAAATAAATATACTGGAAATGTAGCCTTGCCAGCTTTAGCATTGAAGGATAATAACAGTAACAACTGGGAACCTGTTGGGGAAGAAAATTATTTTACGACAATAAAAGAAGAAAATGGTTACTTGATTGCGATATGTGATAGAAATGGGATTGCAAAATCGTTAGCACAATGGTTTATTGAAGTTAGAAAAGATGAAATTGTTAATAAAATAATACAAAATGAAAATATTCAAGAGTACAACGGAAAAGTGATACTTCCAATTTAACACTTAAGTAGATTTGTTCTTTATTGATCTCACTTGAAAAGAAAATTTGAACAATCAATAGAGATCAAAGGTCATCTTATTGACTCAATGATCCTAACAAGAATATTTGATAAGATCATGGACCTGAAAGGAGATTTTAATGTTCTTGAATTTAATGTTGGAAAAAAGAAAGATGAATTGAGTTATGCACGATTATTGATATCAGGAAAAAATAAAAAACATCTTGACCAATTATTAGAATCAGTTTTTATAGAAGGTGCACAACCAACTAAAATTGATGGAGTGATTCTAAAGCCCGCTCCTAATGACATGTTAATGCCAAGAGATTTTTACAGTACAACTAACAATACTACGCAAATATTCCTCAACAATGAATGGATTGACGTTGAGAGTATGATGATGGATAAATGTATTGTAGTTGATCTTAGGAACAAAAAGGCAGAATGTAGAAAAATCAGGGATATTCATCGTGGAGAGATGATAGTAACCGGTGAGCAAGGTGTTAGAATATTACCAGAGGAACGTCCGAGGGAAGGTGTAGACATTTTTCAATTTATGAGCAGTAGTAGCTCCAGTGAAAGGCCTACTCAACAAATTGCAAGAAAAATAGCAATGGATATTTACAATACTAAAAATAATGGTGGAAAAATAGTCGTTACCGCAGGACCAGTAATTGTCCATTCGGGTGCTGCAGATTCACTTGCCAAGATGATCAGAATGAAGTATATAGATGGACTACTAACTGGAAATGCATTAGCAGTTCATGATATAGAAAATTCATTATTCGGTACTTCTTTAGGGATGAATGTAAAAAATGGAACATTGGCAATTCGTGGTCATAGAAACCATATGCAGGCAATAAATGAAGTGTTTAGAGCAGGATCTATAGAAGAAATGGTAAAGAAAAATATTCTAAAATCTGGAATTATGTATGAGTGTATAAAGAATAATGTTCAATTCGTCCTTTGTGGATCAATTAGAGATGATGGACCGATTCCGGGAGTAGTAACTGATATTATTGAAGCGCAAGATAGATACAGAGAAATTTTAAGAGACACAAAAATGGTTCTTATGCTTTCAACCATGTTACATTCAATTGCCGTAGGAAACATGATTCCTGCACGAGTAAAGGTCGTCGCAGTAGATATTAGTCAACCTGTGGTAACAAAACTACTAGATAGAGGAACAACACAGGCAATAGGAATTGTTAGCGACATTGGAGCATTTCTTCCAATGGTACTACATCAGTTAGAACATATAACCAAAAAGTGATACTAGCAACTAGAATACAGTCAACAATGGAATTTAAATCATCATTTTATGATAGTGGCAAAAATCCTATCAATTTGATTCATTTAATCTATTGTTTATTAGACGCATTGCAATCTTTGGATCTGCACGTCCGTTAGTAAACTTCATTACCTTTCCTAGCAAGAAATTTATTGCTTCATGATTCGTTCTTGCGTCTTCAACAGCACATTTTTCGGTATTAAAAACTGACTCGACTGCATCCATCAACGTTTTTTCATCAGATATCTTGAAAGAATTTGTATTGTTTGCAACTTCTGAAGGTAGCTTTCCACTATCGAATATTTTGACTAGAATATCTTTTGCTGTAATTCTACTAATCTTATTTCCTTCTATCATCTTAACCAATTCTGCGATATGCGCTGGTTTCACCTTCAGGTTTCTCAAATAGTCACTACTGTCAATATCATCTTCAATCAAACTTTTAAAATCGGTAATTAGAAAATTAGCTATTTCCATGGGTGAAAAATATAGTTTCAAAGTAGCTTCAAAAAAATCAGCTAATTTCTTATCATTTATGAGAATATTAGATGTATGCTCCGAGAGTTTATATTTTGATACAAAACGATCGAATCTTTGGTTAGGTAGTTCTGGCATATGATCTTGTAAATTAGAAACAAAATTATCACCCAATATGATAACAGGAATATCAGGTTCTGGGAAATATCGATAGTCATGTTCCTCTTCCTTACTCCTTGCCTTAAATGTAATTTTTTTCCTATCATCCCAATGTCTTGTTTCAGAATCTATTTTGATATTACGGTTAAACATGCTATTTTGTCTAGTAATTTCATAATTAATGGCTTTTTCGACTTCCTTAAATGAATTAATATTCTTAATTTCTACCTTGTTACCACCTTTTATCGACACATTTACATCACATCTTACTGATCCTTCCAATAAAGTATCGCATACACCAAGATGTTCGAGTATTAGCGATAATTTATTTAGAAATAATCTTACTTCTTTCGGATTTGTAAAATCAGGTTCTGTAACTATTTCAATCAAGGCAACACCAGCCCTATTATAATCTATCAACGCAGAATTCCTAACGTTCATGCCACCCTCAAGATAAACAATTCTGCCTGGATCCTCTTCCAATTGGATTCTAGTAATCCTAATTTTTTTTGAATCGTCCAATTCAAATATACCTTCTGCTCCAATACTTGAAAAACCATATACATTATACTGGGTTATCTGAAAGTTTTTTGGTAAGTCCGGATAAAAGTAGTTCTTACGATAAAACATGATCTTGTTTGGAACTTTACACCCTAAAGCAATAGAAATCATTGTAGAATATTCTATCGCCTTTCTATTGATAATTGGTAAAGTACCTGGAAGTCCACAACATATTTCACAAATGTTTGTGTTAGGTTTAAGATCACGATAGTTTCCACGACACGAACAAAAGAGTTTACTATTAATTGCAGTTATTTGAGCGTGAATTTCTAAGCCGATCATTACCAGACTCATATTAAATTTGGTCTCCTTTGAATATTGATGGTATTTTCAAGGGCATAGGATGCATCAATTAGCTTTTGTTCTTCAAATGGTGCTGCCATGATCTGCAATCCTATTGGAAGACCATTACTGAATCCAACAGGTAGTGTTATTGCAGGAATGCCAGCAAGATTGGCTATAACGGTGTTAATATCAACGAGGTACATTTTAAGTGGATCATCTATTTTCTCACCAAACTTAAAAGGGAGTATCGGCATTGTGGGTCCAATCAACAGATCATACTTTTTGAATAAGGTAAGTAATTCCAATCTCAATAATGAGCGAAGTCTTCTAGCCTTGAGATAATATTTGCTATAGTAACCTGAAGAGAGAACATATGATCCAATTAAAATTCTCCTTTTTACTTCTTCTCCAAAGTTTTTCCTAACGTTACTAAAATAATTATCCCATTTATAGTCATCTATTGGAAGATCAAACCCATATCGAATATTATCATACCTGGCAAGATTGCTACTTGCTTCAGCGCTTGCAAGAGTATAGTATGAGGGCAAAGCATAATTTAGATTTTTTATCGAAATTTCATTACACTCACATCTTATTTCCTTAAATTTTTCAGATGTAGAATAAATTGTTCTTGTCACCGCATCATCACTACCATCAATCAATTCCTTTACTATTGCAATATCCAAATTATTTGATTTATCATTAATAGTAATTGGTGACGAAGATATACTTGTATTATCGTTCATATCCTTTCCAGAAATTATGTTCATTATCATGACTACATCCTTGACCGATCTGCAAATAGGACCAATTTGTTCTAGACTATTTGCGTATGAGATTAAGCCGTATCTGCTTACCTTGCCATAAGTCGGTTTAAGCCCAACAACTGAACAGAAACTTGCAGGACACCTTATCGAACCCCCTGTGTCTGAACCGAGAGAAACAGTGCATTCTCCAGCTGCAACGGCAGCGCCACAACCACCTGATGAGCCCCCAGGAACATAGTCTAAGTTCCACGGATTATGAGTAGGCATGAATCTACTATATTCTGTAGTTGAGCCCATACCAAATTCATCTAAATTTAACTTTCCCAATATTATTGCCCCATTTTCCTTTAAGTGTCGTATAACTGTCCCATCATATGAGGGAACATAATCTTTGAGTATATTTGAAGCACAAGTAGTTCTGATATCTTTTGTAGAAATGTTATCCTTTATTCCTACCGTTACTCCACCTAGTAAACCTATATTTTCTTTTTCTTTTAATTTCCTATCTATTAACTTTGCAGAGGATAATGCGCCTTCAGAATCTAATGAGATAAACGAATGTAACTTTGATTCTACATCTTCGATTCTTTTAATAACGGAACAAACATACTCCTCAGCCGTAAATAATCCTTCTTCTATGCCTTCAACAACCTCAAACGCTAGAAGATCATATAGGTTTGACATTTTATTTCATCTTGGGCCCTTTTAAGAAACCATCTTCTGTCAAGTTTTTGTTTATTGGCCGTCCGCCAGACGTATTGATCACATCGTCTCGCAGCTCATCGAATTTTATTTCCTGCAAGTCTAAAACAATAGGATCATCAGAAGAAAGCTGTGCGAGAATATCTATATATTCAATTGTCCTTTCCAATTGTTTAGGAAATTTTTCAGCTTCATCTTCAGATAGGTCTAGTTTAGATATCTTGGCTAGATACGCTAATTCGTCTTTTGAAATCATAATATTGTCATCTTTTCATAGATATATTATTTGTTAAGGTGACAATCGATCTATATCTCTGGGAAACAAAACAACATCTCTAATATTGTCAACACTGCATATGCTCATCAATAACCGCTCAAGACCTAACCCAAATCCTGCGTGAGGCGGCATACCGTAATCAAAAACTCTCAGATGGAAATCAAAAGCATCAATGTTTAATCCTTGTTTTTTCATTCTTTCAACCAACTCAGATTTATCGTGGATTCTTGTGCTTCCTGACGATAATTCTAGATTTTCATACATCAAGTCAAAAGATTCGCACTCTGTCCCTGTAGATTTTGGTTTAACATAGAATGGCTTTATTGAGGTGGGCCAATCAATTATGAAGTAGAAATTCTTGATACCTTTATCATGAAGATTTCGCAACCTTTGTTGTGAAATGTCATCTCCCCATTCAATTGATTCTCCGACGTTCTGTAACTTTTCTATCAGATCTGAATATCTGTATCTTTGAAATGGAAATGATATATCGGGTAACTTTATTTTCAGATATTCAAGATGCGACTTGTTCTTATCTTTTACTTCGTCCCTCACATAATGAATCATACTTTCTAAAATTTCCATTACTTCATTATATTCTGCATATGCCTTTTCGATATCTATTGACGTAGCTTCTGACAGATGTCTATTTGTTCGTGACGGTTCTGCTCTGAAAATGGGGCCTATTTCAAATACATTTTCAAACGCCATGGTCAACTGTTCTTTATAAAGCTGAGGACTTTGGGTTAAGAATGCTTCTCTATCATAATAAAAAATCGGAAAGAGTGTGGCACCACCCTCAGTTGCTGTGGCAATTATTTTAGGTGTATTGACTTCGATAAATCCTTCTTTTCTAAGAAATTCTCTACATGAGTTCAATACTGTGTATCTTATACTAAAAATTGATTGAAGGTAAGGTCTACGGAGATCTATCGCTCTTAGATCTAATCTAGTATCAATACCTATTCCTTTCCTACTTTGAATAACGATAGGGGAATTCTTATTGGCCAAGGAAAGTATTTTAAATTCAACTGGAATTATCTCAATTCCATTTGGAGCTTTTGGTTCACTTCTAACTTTACCCCTTATTGCAATCGAAGCATGCTCCCTAATCTTTGGTATTTCAGACGTGAGTGATGCGGGATATTCATTTTTCTTTAGAATAACTTGAATATTACCAAATCTGTCGTTGAGCGTGAGAAATTTTACGTTACTATGCTCGCGTATCGAGGAGATCCATCCAACAATTATTACCTCCTTGCCATTCAGAGAAGTATCAATATTCTTGGAATAGTGCGTCCTTTTCCAAGTTTTATCTTTTGATCTATTCAAATCGACGAACCTTGATAATTTGAACTTTAATGAACAGGTTAATTTAACCTTTTAACACAGATATACTAATTATTGCAACAAAATATCCCGGCAAGTATTGCATCATTGAAAGGCGACTTCATAGTAGTAACTAATTATTTTATCTTGATGAAGAAATAATTTATCGATTACAAATTGGTATAACGGCATCTGTACACAATACCTCCATACAAAACACTACAATACTGATTTACAGAGGCCAAGCAATAACCCGGATGAAGAGAAACATCTACAACGGGGTTAGAAAACTCAAAAATGGATAGTTTATTCGCAACTCAACAAAATGCCTTCTTAGCCAAAACCCAAATCGAAACTTACAAAAGCATTAATAGCATATTCAAATAATTTGTGTGAAATGGAAAAACAATCACTATTATCGCTTTTTTCTTCAAATCCGGATAAGTATTACAAAGTTTCACTATTTGACGAAAAAGGATTCAAAAGACATAATTGCAAACTATGCAAAAAATTCTTTTGGTCTATAAATGATAAAGAATCTTGTCCTGAACATGAAAACTACAGCTTCATAGGCGATCCTCCAACATCAAAAAGACTTGATTTTGTAAATGCCTGGAAAGAGTTGAGTAGTTTTTTTAGAAAAAATGATCACAATCTAATTCAAAGATATCCAGTAGTATGTCGCTGGAGGGAAGATCTTTATTTCACGATTGCTTCAATAGTAGACTTTCAGAGGGTAATGAATGGAAAAATTGTATTTGAAATCCCCAAAAATCCTCTTGTCGTGCCACAAATGTGTCTTCGATTTAACGATATTGAAAATGTTGGTATTACCGGCAGGCACTATACTAGTTTCTGCATGATAGGTCAAATCTGTAATGCAGATGCACCAGGTGGATATTGGAAGGACAAATGTATCGAACTAGATCACGCTCTACTTAAGGATGTATTGGGCATTCGATCAGAAGAAATTACATTTGTTGAAGATGTTTGGATGGGCGCTGGAGCGTTTGGTTATTCCTTAGAATATTATGTTCGTGGATTGGAGCTTGGAAATGCAGTATTCACTGAATTTGAAGGTGATGAGCATAATTATCGTACACTTGATAACAAGATAATAGATATGGGTGCTGGACTGGAGCGCTTGTCCTGGATCACTTTGGGAACCCCCACAAGTTACGATGCTACATTTGGACCAGTAATCAAAAATCTAAGTGATATGATGGGTATCGATGTTGATTCGAAATCAGAACTTCTATCTCGATATTTTAGGGTTTTTTCTGAGAAATATTCAAATAATCAAAATGATGCGAGACTTTTAAGAACTAACATCGCAAAAGAACTTGGCATATCGTATGAAAGTTTAGAAAAAACCATCTTGCCATATGAAACATTATCAATAATAGCTGATCACACAAGGACCCTACTGTTTGCAATTTCAGACGGTTCCTTGCCTTCGAATGTGGGAGGAGGTTATAATCTCAGAATTATATTAAGAAGAACCCTTGCACTACTTGCACGTTTTGGTTGGAGGGTCAATTTAGAAGATATTATGGATTTACACATTGACCAACTAAAATCAATGT
>JAATVM010000206.1 GCA_014523495.1 Nitrososphaerales archaeon TH1920 | reverse complement strand
TACTCAAGTCAATATCATTCTTACAAACTACTACTTTTCTTGCCCCATGACTGAAGATTGATTCTAACGACTCTGACTCGACTGTCAAAACAATTCAATCAATCAGAAATTCACAAATATATCATTTTTGAAATCAAATCTGCGTACAATAATATCGTTCACAAATCGCTAGTTTTGATTCTTCTGATCAATTCTAAAATGGTGTCTGCATCATTGGCTTCTGGAAATTTCTCCAAATATGAACTAAAAAATTCTAATGCCTGTTTGTAATTTTTTTTATGTAGAAATACCATTCCTTTATCTCTTAGGCTATGTTGATCCTCACTATTAATATCCAAAATCATTTCGTTCACAAGTTCGGCATTGTCCAAATCTTGGCATTCAAAAAAGCTTGTTTTTAGATTATTCAACATTCTTGTTATGACATCAGGGTTTGATGCCCTATCGACCAATTTTCTGGTCAAAGCAATGTTCATTTTTGGATAAAAATGATCCAGTAATTCTTTTAGAGAGTAATCATCCATTATTCTTCCTTCGTTGAATGGATCAATAATTATTTCATTATCCTCATCATCTAAAACATGTTTTACCATAAAGTGGGACGGAAAGTTCACAGGATAAAGTCTAAAGTTTAGTGAATGCGCCAATTGAATATATAGTATTGACAATGTTAAAGGATTTCCTGTTTTTCTTTTTACAACTATATTGAGCAAACTATTTGATGGGTTATAATAATCGTCTCGATTTCCTTTAAAATTTTCAATTTTGTACAATTGATGATTTATTTTTTCGATTAATTTTGTAGGCCTAGATTCTGGATAATTTTTCATTGATTTATTGATCTCCTTACCGATTTCATCAATTTTTAATAATTCATCTTTTATTATCAAATGATCGTATGCTACTATACGCGAAATGTGTAATGCATATTCTGCTAATTTTGAAGGATCATTGATTGTCATATGGCTGACAACATTGGTATGCCAATCATTCAATGCTGTCTGGATATTTTTAGACATTAATTATTTGAATTATTTGTTACCTTTAATATATAATTTTGATGATCTTTATACAATAAACTCTAAGTTGAAAAATATGTTATCAAAAATGATTCTAAACAGAATATGAGATAATTGATGAATGATTGAATGTCAAGTTATAGTCAAGGTTAGATTTTTATTAATTAAGATATACAAGATGTGAAGGCAATTTAAGTTTGGATCTCAAGATTGATGAAAAACGCATGCGACTTAAAGAAATCATAAAGGAAAGAGGAATTGTTATAAAGGATGTAACTTTATCTAGCAACAGAAAAAGTCATTTCTATTATGATATTAAATCAATAGTAAGTGATCCTGAGGGTGCTGCTCTCATTGGTGAATTAATGCTTACAGAGATACTAAGTATTGAGCCCAAAACACGATCAGTAGGAGGACTTGAATTAGGAGCAATCGCTATCGCAACGACGATAGTCTATTCAAGCAATCAATTAGAATCAAAAAACAGAATATCTAGCTTTTTTGTTAGAAAGAGTACAAAGACATATGGTCTTGAAAAAATGATCGAGGGAATAGTCAAAGAACCGGTAATAATTGTTGACGATGTGATAACTACAGGAAAAAGTGTATTGGATGCGATGTATGCTTTACGTAATCAAGAAATTTACAATATAAACATCATGAGTGTGATAGACAGAGAAGCAAAAGAAAACTTGCTTGATGAAAATAATATCAAATTTCACTCATTGTTTAAGCATTCTGAATTTGCTGACTACATAGATTCAAGATTAGCAAAGATGAAATAATAAATCAAAAACAAATAATGTAAAAATAAATTCAAAGTTGATTTATAACAGGTAAATTGAAATTTAAATTACACACCCAATTTGAGAAATAATTAGGTGATTTGATTACTATACATTAGAAAAGATGAAATGAAAATTCTAATTATGGATGAAACTTGATTCAATGATTATTTACTAATGCTTATCCAGATATGCGTATTTGCAAAATACGAAATATCAATTTACTCGTTTAATGATTCTTTTATAACATAATCATTGTGTGATACTTCAGGTAAATCAGAAATGGCTGGAAAAATCCGACACATCTCCTCATGTTTCTTTATGAAAATTAATCCTGCTTCTGCAGTTCTATATAATCCGGTAATCTCAGAATATTCCACTAATTTCTTATCAACAGCAGTCATTAGATAACGTGTTAATTGGGAATGGGAGACACCAGCATTAATCATTATTGTTGTTTTGTATTCCCAATTTGAAACTGCCGCATTAAGGATGGCAGCCATTATTTCAATTTCTGAGCGATTCTTCATTTTAGAACATGAATCTAATTAAACATATAGATAAAAACTAAGTAGATAAGTATGACTATTTCAAAGATTGATAAATATTGACAAAGACGAACAATATTCTCACATAGAAATAATAAAAATAATTTTTTCTAATACTAAAAAAATTAGAATTCAAGTTTTCAAGCATAATTAACTTTTCGTCCATCTTTATCTCTATAGGAGATACCAAAATCTAGCATCGTTGAGAGTTGCTTTTCATTAAATACCGTACCATCTTGACATACAAGTGAACTATCAAGACAACAACTGCCGCAAATGCCTATTCCACATTTCATGTATCGTTCCAGACTTGCTTGAACAGGTAATGAATTTTGATTGGATAATTCAACAACTCCTTTCATCATTAACTCAGGGCCGCATGTATATACACAATCAAAAGTATCATCTCTTACTAATTTACTCATTACACTGACGGTACTTCCCTTAATTCCATAACTGCCATCATCTGTACAAACAATAAGTAAAGAACCAGTTTCATCTATTATTTTCCTCGTTAGTTTCTCAAAGAAAACTTCTTCTTTTGTTCTTGCGCCCATGACTATGGTGCTTTTAATTTTTTTCTTACTTATGTAGGAGACCAATCTTAACAGTGGTACTAACCCTGTTCCACCTCCGATAATCAAGATTTTTTTACAATTTTTTCTAATTGTGAATTTCTTGCCATATGGTCCACGTAAACCAATTAAATCACCTTTTTTTCTCTCAAACAAAGCAGTTGAACCAAATCCAAATTTTCTAATTGTAACTGCGGCATAACCTTCTTTGGAATTTATCATCACGCTCATAGGTATTTCTTCAATGCGTGGTATCCATATCATTAAAAATTGTCCTGGTTTAGCAGAATAGCTCAAACTATCTTTGAATACTAATGTTTTAACTGTTGGTGTTTCAGCAATAGTTTCCTCAATCTGAACAATTCTTCTTTTATTGATATTTGTGCGCAATTCCTATTAACTCGCTAATATTTCTTAGTCCTTTCTTTTCAACATATTTTTTTAAATCTTTGGTGATATGAGTAAAAATTTTTAGCCCAGAAGATCCCAAAATGCTACCAATTTGAACAGCTGATGCCCCCGCAATCATGTATTCTATGACATCTTGCCACGATGAAACACCGCCACATCCTATTACTGGTACTTGCAATTTTTTTGAGATTTCATAAACACATCTTATTCCTATTGGCTTTATTGCATTACCGGATAGTCCCCCAATGAGATTACTTAATACCGGCATCATTGTTTCAATATCAATACTCATTGCCCTCAAAGTGTTTATAGCAGTAATTATATTAGCACCAGCCTCAATTGCCACCCTTGCAAGTTCAACAACATCAATAGAGCCAACCCCTACTTTAACGGAGATTGGTTTATTGGTATTTATTCTGACCGCCCTAACAATCTTGTTAACCGCTTCCGGATCATCACCAAGTTCCATACCCATTTTAGATACATGTGGACAAGAGAGATTGATCTCATAGCCTATAATCTTGAGTGAATCGAAGACCTTGACCATCTTTGAAAATTCCTTTTCTGAGGAACCAACAAGGCTAATCATTATTGGAATATTTCTATTTTCAGACAATTCCTTTGAAAAAGCAGCTACACCGGGATTTGATAATCCTACGGCATTGAGATAACTGCCCCCACCTAACGGAATTATTGTTGGATTGGGATAGCCTTTCATTGGATTTACACTGATTGATTTAGTCACAACGGCACCTATATTTTCATCATACAATCGTTCAAAGATACTTTGAGATATACCCAAAATGCCTGAAGCAAGCATGGTCGGATTGCGAAGATGTATTTTATCTAATTGAACAGAAAGTTTATAGTTTTTATCATTAAAATTCAATGATATCTAATTAATTTGAATTATGGTAATTTAATCTAAATTACACAACAAATAGTGAATGCATGTTTGAAAAGCCGGCACTTGAGTATGTCCAGCCTAGGATTTCCTATGCACAAGACAAATATAAAAAAGGATTCTTTTCAATATGAGTGAATAATTTTGGGACGCTTTTTTGATCCACACATACATATGTATTCTAGAACTACTGACGATTACGAGGTAATGTCAAAGGCAGGTATCGAAGTTATTGTCCAACCTTCTTTTTGGCTAGGTAGTCCAAGGACATCGGTTGGTACTTTTGAAGATTATTGGGAACACATGATATCGTTTGAAACAGAAAGATCAAGAGAATTTACTATTGATCAATACGTCTGTTTATCAGTAAATCCAAAGGAATCTGCAATAAGACCGCTTGCTTTAGATGCACTGAAAGCTCTGCCAAAATATCTGGATAGAGAAAGAGTTGTAGCAATTGGCGAAATTGGGTATAATTTGATTAATGATTTGGAGGATGAACTATTTCAACTGCAGCTGGATATTGCACTAGAGAAAAGGATGCTTACAATGATCCATCTTCCTCATGTTAACAAAAAAGATGGAATTGAACGTACGAAATCTGTTCTTATAAAGAAGAACCTATTGGACCTACCAAATAAGATTCTAATCGATCATAATACAGAAGAGACCATCGAAAAAACATTGGAGCTTGGATGCTGGGCCGGGTTAACTGTTTATCCAATAACAAAACTCTCTCCAACAAGAGCAATTGATATAATTGAAAAAAATGGTGTAGATAAAATTATGATAAATAGCTCGGCTGATTGGGGAATATCTGATCCATTAAGCGTACCTTTAGTAGCAAGGGAAATGAAAAAAAGAGGATTCAGTAAGTATGATATCGAAAAAGTAACATTTTACAATGCATATGAATTCTTTAAACAGTCTTCTAAATTCCTTTGGAGACCATAATAAACAGGAATGGAATTTGCATTTAGTACAAACGCATTCAAAAAATTTTCCTTAAAAGACACAATAAATATTCTATCTGAAATCGGCTACAATGGAATTGAAATACTTTGTGATATACCACATGCATACCCCAAAAATCTTACCAATTCTGATATCAATGAGCTAAAGCAAATGCTCTCAAATTTAAAAATAAGTATTTCCAACCTAAATGCCTTTACACTCTTTGCAATAGGAGATACACATCATCCCTCATGGATTGAAAATGACATTGAATTCCGTAAAATGCGGATTGATCACACTCTAGACTGCATAAAATTAGCTCGAAAACTTGGAGTTAGTAATATATCCACGGAACCGGGAGGACCAGTTAATAGTCAAGGATTGAGTGAAAAAGAACTATTGAGAATCTTTGAAAATGGAATAAATGAAGTATTAAAGACGGCAGAAGACGAAAATGTTACTGTACTTGTTGAACCAGAGCCAGGCCTATTAATTGAAAATTCCGAACAGTTTATCAACTTTATCAAAAATTTTGATTCAAAACATATTGGATTGAATTTTGATATAGGCCATTTTTTCTGTGTGGGCGAAGATCCATCCCAGGTGATTTACAAATTATCTGAATATGTTCGACATGTGCATTTGGAGGATATAGCTGCAGACAGAACTCATCATCACCTTATGCTCGGAGAAGGTGCAATAGATATTGAGTCTGTCTTTAGATCAATGAAGGATATTGGATATGAAGGTTTTATAACAATAGAACTATATCCATATCAGGAAAGTCCGATAAATGCGGCAAAGAACGGATTGAAGTTTATTAAATCACTTGACTATCTTTAGTTAAGAAATGATACTTGCAGTTTTGTATAATCCAATGACTTTTCATTTATTTATTTGTTCAATTTATCTTCAGTGACACGTATGAAAAAACCCAATTTTAGAGATTATCTGATTTTAGTCAGATTGCCAAATTTATTCACACTCCCTTCGAACATCTTGGTTGGTTTTGTCATAGTCTCGGCACTGACACAGACAACCATTGTACAAGTACTGTTGCTAGTAACTATTTCGATTTTGCATTACTGTGTTGGAATCATACTTAATGATCTTTATGATTTTAATATTGATAAGAAAGAAAGACCGTACAGACCTCTTCCATCAGGAAAAATTTCTAGAAAAATTGCAATTGCTCTTGTTACCATATTTTCATTCTTGGCACTTACTTTGTCTTTAATAGTGGGTATACCCACACTTGTTATATCATCAATTTTACTTGCAATCATTTTTGGATATGATAAATATTTAAAGAACACATGGGCAGGCCCGTTTACTATTGCTTCTGCAAGGGTCATGAATATAATGCTGGGAGTCAGTGTGAATATCAATAGCGCAAGTAGTAACCCTCAATTTGTTATTCTAACATTCGTGCTAACAATAACCTTCGTTTATGTGTCATTAATAGGATATATGAGTCGATATGAAATTCCTGGTTTTTCAAATAATGTAAAATTATTTTTAACCCCCGCCGTAATTACCATGATTATTTCTTCAATTATTTTATTTACATTGACGGGATTCTTCAAATATGATTCACTAGTCATTCTTGCACTGTTTTCATTTATCATGACTATGACATTCCATAAAATTCATAAAAAAGACTCCTTAGGTATACAACAGATTATTCAAAACATGATTTTATCAATTATTGTCCTGGACTCGACTTTTTTGAGTGGAATAAGAGGAATAGAGATAGGACTAATTGTGTTGGTACTGTTAGCTCCAATGCTAGTTTTTGCAAAAAAAATGTACATGACATGAGAAAAAATAATTAGAAATAAATTCTTGAAGTATTTCATTACAGTAATGGCTAAACATATAATAGTTATCGACATTGTAGGTTTAGAAAAAAAACACATTTCTGGAAAACTAACACCAAATATATTCAATATTTCACAAACTGGAGAAGCAAAAAAATTAGAAACGGTATTTCCTGCGGTAACATGTACTGTACAAAGCAGTTTTTTATCCGGTTCTTTTCCAGACATACATGGAATTGTTTCAAATGGCTTGTATGATAGACAACACTGTTCAGTTTCTTTTTGGGAACAATCAAGCAACTTGGTTGAAGCCGATAGAATTTGGGATACAGTTAAAATGCGGGGTATTGACGCTAAAACAGCCGTTTTGTTTTGGCAAAATACGATGTATTCTAATGCTGATGTTGTATTGACTCCACGTCCATTACATATGGATGATCGGATGATTATGTGGTGTTATAGTAAACCCCCAGGATTCTATGAAAAATTATTCCAAAAAATAGGAAAATTTGATTTGTCCTGGTACTGGGGTCCATTTGTCTCTAAAAAATCAAGCGAATGGATAGAACTGGCAACAGAATTCATATTAGAAAATGAGAGGCCAAAATTGCTATTTACATATATTCCTCATTTAGATTATGCTTTCCAAAAAAATGGAACATCCTACAACAATTTAAAAGAGGATCTAAAATTTGTTGATGATTTGGTAGGCAGACTTGTCAAGAAAGCAACTGATATTGGAATATTAGAAGATATACAATTTATAATTTTTTCAGAGTATGGATTTACAAATGTTGATTCTGACATTTCATTAAATACTGTTCTTAGGGAAAATGATCTTCTTTGTGTAAGAGAAATTGAAGAGAAAGAATATTTGGACCTTGAATATAGCAAGGCGTTTGCAATGGTCGACCACCAGGTAGCGCACATTTACGTTAAAGAAAATTACGCAAATTCAGTAAGAAAAATTTTAGAAGGAATAAAAGGCATAGACATAATACTGGATAATGAGTTGAAGCAACAACTAAGAATAAATCATCCGAGGAGCGGGGATTTAATAGTAGTGTCAAATAAGGATAGATGGTTTAGCTATTACTGGTGGTTTGATCCGGTTAAATCTCCAAGTTTTGCAAAGAAAGTTGATATTCATAGAAAACCCGGTTATGACCCTGTTGAATTATTTTTTGATCCAAATACAAAATCTATACCTTTAGATGGTAAATTGGTTAGAGGTTCCCACGGAAGATTGCCATCACAAGATGATTCTACATTTCCAGTTTATGTTTCAAATAAGAAAAATATTTCGGAAGCAAATAATAGTGGCAATTTAGATATTGTTACCATCGGCAAATATCTTAGGAAGCTATTATAACATAGGATTCGATAATCATGTCGTGGAAATACTCCATAACGTTATCATCTTTTAAAAATTTGGAGCCTGTAGAAAAAACCCTTGAAAATTTGAAATATCAAGGTTTTGATACTGTAGAAGTTTATGGTGAGCCCGATTTAATCGATGTGAAAAGTATTTCTCATATACTTGATTCCCTCTCAATGGATGTTTCTGGAATAACCGGTATGTGGGGTATGAGCAGTAGTAATTACAAATCTCGCAAATTAGTTACTAATGATAGTGATTCATTATTAGCCGCTCAAGATTATGTAAAAAAATGCATTTCTCTTTGCCATTCATTGGGTGGTAGGACATTTAACATATGTTTGTTTAGTGATTCACCCATAATTTTTGATGGCAATCACAAAAGTCTACTGCGAGAAGATAAAAGAAAATTGATTTCTGCCCTGATAGATCCCTTACGACAATTAGCAAAGTATGCTAGAAATTACAATGTGGATCTGCTCATAGAACCATTAAATCGTTACAGCACGCCTATTTGCACAAACTCTGAAGATGCAAAATATATTGTTGAACTTGTCGACCAAGAAAATGTTGGAATTTTGTTAGATACTTTCCATATGAACATAGAGGAAGATTCAATATATGGTGCCATCATAAAATCTAATACAATGTTAAAACATGTTCATATATCAGATAACAATAGGAAAATGCCTGGGCTAGCTCATATAGATTTCGAGGGCATAATAGCTGCGCTAAAGAAGATAAAATATATGAAATTTCTTACCTTCGAGCCTACTGTTCAGCATATTGATTACAAAAATGATATAAAATATGGTCTGGATTATCTAAAAAAATTATCTAAAAATTGAGAAATTAAGTCATATGATCTTGTATCTTATGATTCATATATTTTAAGGTGGTATTCATCAATAGGTTGCTAATTCACAACAACGAAGATTTCATTATAAACAAAGAATTTGTAAAGGACGTTGAAAAAGGACTAGCTGATAAACAAAAACATATTTCACCTAAATTTTTTTATGATAAAAAAGGATCAAAATTATTTGAAGAAATATGCAGTCAACCTGAATATTATCTTAATCGAAGTGAATCACTAATTTTGAAAAGATCCCTGAATGAGATTACGAATATAATTGGAGAAAAAGAAATAAGTATTATAGAATTAGGCAATGGAAATTCTTTAAAAACAAGAATCTTGTTGAAGCCATTTCTTCGAAACTTGAAAAAAGTCTGTTATTTTCCAATAGATGTTTCATTAAAAATGTTAAAAAAATCGATAAAAGATTTATCGAAAGAATACGTGAATTTAGAAATTTTTGGAATCTGTTCAGATTATGTTTCAGGTCTAATGAAAATAAATCATTTTATGAAAATGAAAAATAATATTCCAAAGAATAAATTAATAATATTTCTGGGTTCAAGTATTGGAAATTTTGATCCGAAAGAAGCCAAAAATTTTCTTTATTCTTTAAAGAGGTACATTAGACAAGAAGATGCACTATTGATTGGTATCGATTTAGAAAAAGATAAAAGAATTTTGGACAAGGCATATAATGACAAGAAGGGTTTAACTGCAAAATTTAATTTAAATATATTAGCAAGAATTAATAGAGAACTTGATGGAGAGTTTAAACTATCTTCTTTTGAACACAAGTCATTTTACAATATCCATAAGCATAGAATTGAGATGCATTTGGAATCAAAGTTGGACCAAGAAGTAAGAGTAGGAGCAATTAAAAAAACATTTCATTTCAAAAAAGGCGAAACGATTCATACCGAAAATTCATACAAATATTCCCAAAATAATCTCAACGAACTAGTTAAAAATGCGGGTCTTGAGATGATTCAAAGTTTTACAGATCGGAAGAAACAATACACTTTAATTTTAT
>JAATVM010000205.1 GCA_014523495.1 Nitrososphaerales archaeon TH1920 | reverse complement strand
TAAAGAAGGTCTCTGGCACAACGAAATCCTGAAAATGGAATTCTTTCGTGCGGTTTGAAATAATTTCTATAGCTATTTCTAATTTGAGTCCTTGGAGTTGCAAACGACCCCCCACGTAATACCTTTTGATTAATTGCCCACTTGTCAGTATATTCTAAAAATTTCGATCTAAATCCAGGATACAATACATACTCAGAAGATGTCCATTCCCAAATGTCCCCTATCATTTGGTGACAGCCGTAATGACTTTTCCCTTGAGGATAAGATCCAACTGGAGAAGGTGCCCATCTCAATGATTCTAACAAATTTGCAGCAAGGTCTGATGGCAAATCATCACCCCATGGATAGGTGCTCTTTCTTTTTAAATCATCATCCCAGCTAGCCGCTTTTTCCCATTCTGCTTCGGTTGGTAATCTTTTTCCAGTCCATTTTGAATATGCATCCGCTTCATAATAACTTACATTTGTGACTGGTTCATTTGGCACGACCTTATTTAGACCTCTGAAGTCCTTTTTGTACCACTCTCCATCTATTTTTTGCCAATATAATGGAGCTTTCCATTCATTTTCTCTTACTAAATCCCAACCATCCGATAACCAAAATTTATAATCTTGATATCCGCCAGCATGTATAAAGTTGATAAATTCCTTATTTGTGATTGGGTACTTGTCAATTTCATAGGGGTTTAGATACGTTTTATGTTCTGGAATTTCATTGTCATAACAAAAACCATCTCCGGAAAATCCAAGTTCATACAGTCCCCCAGTTACTTTTACCATCCCTTGATCGATATGAGGATTATCAGTCATTGAATTGGTACTTTTTGTGATTTTTGGTTCATAGTTATCATGTGGATCATCAAATCTTTGGAAATAATGTTGAAGATCATATACCAGAAGCTCCTGGTGTTGCATTTCATGCTGATTTGCTAATTCTATATCATATGCTAAATTGCGTGTTAAAGAGTTATTCTTTTCGATGTTATCTAAAAATTTTAGAAACATCTCTTCAATCAAAGATCTATATTTCAGCGTCTCCGAAACTTTAGGTCTTGGAAATTTTCCTCTATCCGTTTTCGGCAAGATCTTGCTATATCGTTGATAATACGAATTGAGATAATCAGTATTTATAGAAATAGCCCCTATGTCATGTTCGTATTTTTCAAGAATCTTCTGAAAAAACCAGGTCACATGAGCAATATGCCAGTTTGGCGTACTGCCAAATGGGTCTGATTGCATTACCGCATCTTCTACTGATATCGGTTCAAAAATAAATGAAGTGGTATTTCTAACATTGTGAAATTCCGAACGTAATTTCCTTATATCGCTAGTTATAACCTGGGTCAATATTACTTATAAATAGAAGTTATATAATTTAATTTTTATTCAAATTCTAAAATTTATTCATGTGAAAATGCTTTAATTGCGACAATTCGAAAAACTCAAGGCAAACCTACTTCGTTTTGATTAAATGCACTTTATTTTAGTCCATAAATACTTTTATAGTTTGTTGACCCAAAAGCAAAATTCCCCCCGAGACACAAAATTCGGTCAAGCCGGTTCATACCATGAGATATTAGACTGTAATAGTTGTCGAAATTTTCAAAGTATGTAATTGTCAATATTTCATAGTGACAATATTATGAATTGACAAGATACTCATGAATCGTGATTAATCAATGGCATTTTTTTATGTGGTATCAAGATTTGTTTCGCCGAGTTGGTCGAAAAGTATCTTTCATTTTCTCTGCGGAAACCATCGTCTCTTTTCTCATCCTCTCGGCTGAAGCCATCATCTCCTTTCTCATCCTCTCGGCTGAAGCCATCATCTCTTTTCTCGCGTTTTCAAATGCAATGTTTGCTTCCTTACTTAGAGTTCCGCTCATTTTAATGAAAGAGTTAGTCATTGTCGTTCCCATTTCTACATTGTGTTTGATTTGATTGGAAGCCATTTCTACATTGTGTTTGATTTGATTGGAAGCCATTTCTACATTGTGTTTGATTTGATTGGAAGCCATTTCAATATTTTCTCTAATGAGTTTACTTAATGGATCACTATCTTTACTCATATGTAATTATTGATACGAAGATTATTTAACTTATCATCAATTAGGCCCAAGAGATAGGATAGGACCATATTTATACCCGTTCGATAATGAAGATGATGAGCCAAATATATCAAGCTCTGATATAGAAGTCCAGCTGTTTGCAGTGTTACCATTTACTGTTTCTCTTACCTAGCATTAGTATCGTAAAGGTATATTTTTTGGAGTTTAGGTCAGTGCCATTACTTGAAACCCTTCAGTACGTGTTGTTACAGAGTCTGCTGCCTTGAGACTCCAAGTGAGTTTGTGACTACAAGTTGGAACACTAGTTCTACACCTGCTGCTGTTATAAGGCGTGTAATGAAAGTGGGTGATGTTTTTAGGGGATATAGTTCAAAGGAATCTGCAAGTAAAACTTAAGCTATTGTCAACTCTAATTTAACGTGTATTTCACTGCTCTATTGAAATGAATGAAATGTATAAATTATTTTCACCTATTTACATTCTTTGTTAATTTATATTAATTGTTAATGTGTTTAGTTAGGAATCACAGATTTTTCATTCTTCTTCAATTCCATATCTCTTTCATGCAAATATATAAAGGCAATCTTGTAACATGAAAATACCTGAATTCCTGCGGACGGCTATTCCTTCTCCAACTTAACAGATACAAGGGT
The DNA here is from genome assembly GCA_014523495.1 of Nitrososphaerales archaeon TH1920. Classification (GTDB taxonomy): domain Archaea; phylum Thermoproteota; class Nitrososphaeria; order Nitrososphaerales; family Nitrososphaeraceae; genus TA-21. The sequence goes on along the minus strand of JAATVM010000205.1, from coordinate 7,750 downwards.
AGCAATAGATTACTATGTTACGTGTTTACGTAATTACATTTAGATTCAACCATACATAAGCGTAATAAAGTGCTTAGAATGTTAGTTTATTGGAGATAATTTGCCTTCTAGTATAGGTGTAAAAGAAAGAGAGTTTATCAGGGATCTAAAGGAATGGAATATAGGAAAACTGGAGAAGAAATATTCTTCAAGTTATAGACGCGTTTTGAAATATAGACTTTTACAAAAGAGGAGATTTTTATCCGATGATCTTTTAATGATTAATTCAGTTCTGGACAAGTTGCAATCCTTGTAAGATATTTCTTATTCATAATTGCCCCACTACATTAAATCTCATTGCATTCATTGCATCATGTGTGCGTCCGAATATAGGCAATAGATATTATTAGCATGATAACTTTTCAAGAATCAGTAGCAAGATAATGTGCAATCAATCGAATTGCCTTCAATTGAATGATAATCGCCATTTGCATCACGAACCCCATAATAATGGTGTTCAATATTTGTTACCAAAATATAGTAAGTAATTGTTTAACAACTATAAAATCCTGAAAAATTGAATCAACTTTTTATGATCGAATCATATTTCTAATATCTATTAAATCTCGCAAGATTGAGCTTGCTGTTTCCATTCCACCAGCTCCCTTGCCAATAATTGTTTGTTGACCTGAATGTTGGCAGGTAAAAGTAACCGCATTGAGAATACCATCTACACAAATTGGATCTTTAGTAGAAACTGGCTTGGGTTTTACGACTAGATTTTTACCATCACAACTTGCAATTAATTTTATTGCGTTGCCCTTTTTTCGCTCATTCATAACCCGGGTGGGTTGTACATCTCTAATGCCTGTTCTCACTACATCACTCATTGTTGATTTCATGTTCATTACCAAGTTTGATGCAATTACTAATTTCGCAACAGCATCATATCCGTCGATATCAAGTGTTGAATCTTTTTCAGCATATCCTTTTTCTGAAGCGTCCCTAAGGGCTTGAGTAAAATTCAATCCCTCATACATTTTGCTCAGGATATAATTTGTTGTTCCGTTAAGAATCCCTTCAAATGATATGATTCTATCTCCTCTCAAACATCTTTTGGCAAATTCTAGTATTGGGGTCCCACCACCAACAGTTCCACTAAATTTAAAAGCAATCCTATTATATTCTGCCAATTCCATCAATGAAGGAAACTCTAATGCAAGTGGTCCCTTGTTTACGGTTATAACGTTTTTGCCAGACTTCATGGCTGCTATAATGTGTGTTTTTCCTGGTTCACCGTTTGTAATATTGGTTGGGGTTAGTTCAATTACAACTTCGGCATCTATGTTTTCAATTACATCTAATATTCCAGATGTATCTGTATTGGATCCATACTGAATAACTGATCTCTTCTTCTTTTTGACATTTAGCAATCTGTCCAGATCTAGACCTTGATTGCAAGATACTATTCCTTTATGATCAGCACATGCGACTACTTTGGGTTTTATACCATAATCGTTATACAGATCTGTCGAGTGAGATAATAATAATTTTACAAAGCTCTGGCCAACCACTCCAAAACCTAACAGTATAAGTCTCAATTACTTTAGTATCTAAAATATCCGGTTAAATAAGTTTGAATTTCCTAAAATATATTTCTTAATATTCTCATTTCCTTGATATCTTCAAGTATTTATTGATATTCTATACGATACATTAAATCAATGATGCATGAAATACACATTTTTTGACATTCATAATTTAATACATTTTTTACAAAAATTGGCATGAATTACGAAAGTGTGATGATGTTGATAGAAATAAACTGCATGGAGATGAGAAGAATTTTCTAGAGGATTTGGAGTTTTCATATTTTGGTTAATAGGTTTTGGTATTGGCTTTGCAGGATATCTTTTGCTACCTGGAATAGCAGAATGGTTTGCTACATCGACGCCAAAATTTGTTAATCAGGCAGTAATAGGTGCACTGATAGCTGGAATGATCGGATCTGCAGTAAGCACATTTACTATAGTAACGTGGGCAAATAGGACGAGTTAGTAGTATCCCAAACACCCATTCCTTCGTCGTTGAATACTTTATTTCTAAAGTTTATTTTATAAAACAAAAATTGGTTATCTTTAATTTGTAAGGCAACAAAATAATTTAAAAACGATTAAAAATGTCAAGACGCTTCTAGTCAGCATATGTATAATGGAGAGCTAGAAGTACAGGCCAAAAGAAAGGCCTTGGCAGTTTTACACGATGAAATTACTCACATTCTAAATGCTGCGAGAGATCTATCATCACTTACTGATTCTATCATAAAGGGAGTCAACAAAGAGACCGAATTATCTCTAGTTAGAATGAAAAACGCCGGTGAAGAGGTTGAAAATCTTAGGAGAAAGATGACCAGGGAAATTTCTGATACTGGAAGTCTCATGGTTTATAGAGAAGATGTTTTAAGAACTGCCTACATAATTGATGACATAGCTGGCTATATCACTGTAATTGCGTTTAGACTTTCAAATATTAACATAACCACGTTGAAAAAAGCGAAATTTGATGAGGATATTAGTGAACTCATTAATATGGTTGTAGAGGCAATTTTCAAGTTAAACGAAATGGCCCGTGCACTTAGCATGAACCCTTCGAGTACTATTGAACTTGCACAAGAAGTACAAAACATTGAAAGAAAGGTTGACAATTCTTACAGAAAAGTTGTAATAAAGGCCCTGAATGAAATTCCAAATACTAAAGATCTTTTTTTAGTTAAGGACGCAGTAGAGGGGATAGAAGGAATGGCAGATAAATGTCAGGCCGCATCAGACTCTCTTACTATACTAGCTCTGAGTATGTAATGGTTACTTATTCGGGTACGCTTGTAGAGAGCAGAATAATCATTTGGGATATTGAAGATTCAAGATCGATTTTTTCTCTTGGCTATTATGGGAAACCCCTTGGGATTTACAAGCCAAAGGGAATTGACTTTGATACTCCTCTCATTCTTGATTTAATTGAAGGGTGCTATCTGGTTGGATCAAGATTACTTACAGTAAATAAAGTCAATGGGGAAAAAATAATTTTAAAAGAATTGAAAGAAATTTGCAGAAAACAATATGTAGATTTTGACATCAAGTATCTAGTATTCAAGAAATTAAGAGATGTTGGGTATGTTGTCTCTCCCGGCATTAAGTTTGGTTGCGATTTTGCCGTATATGAGCACGGTCCGGGAATTGACCATGCGCCATATTTGGTGCAGGTTGTGGATAGTCAGCAAGACATTACAGCTACTGGAATAGTATTGGCTGGCAGGTTGGCCACTACTGTAAAGAAGCAATTTATTTTAGCGATCACATCAATAAAACCTCGGAGGGTCTATTTTCTTAGTTTTGATTGGTGGAGGGCCTGAAGGGCTTGCCCGATCATATTCGAGGGCTTTCGTGTGATTTCTTATAAGCGTAAAACAGAGCATTGCTCAATAGGTCGAGATAATAAATTCGATCCGCTGATAGAAAAGCTATTAATAAAAAGCAACGGTAAATAAGAACCATTTTTAATTTCTTTGAATGATTTGGATCATGCTTATTTCTTTATTTTTTATCTTTATGCATCCACGATTAGTTATAAGGCGAGGAGTAGAACCTATATCATTATTATAATATTCTTCAAACTCAAAGTTCAATGAACCTATCGGGACTGTCTCAACTGTCAACCCTCTTTTGTTCATTTGTGAAGCAAATATTTCATTCAGACTTGAAATCTTGATGCTTTCAGAATCATTCTCACCATGAATATTGTCGGAATTTACAATTGCATGTATTTCATCATCATTCATGAATCTTGTAATTTTTGCACTGACAAATAAATTGTGTGAAAAATCTGTGATTTACTGTAAATTAGCAAGATTTGTGATTTTTTATCCGAATATTCCGAGCCTCGCTATATTTAATAGTGTATTAATTATGCCATCAACTTATGCCTAAGCAGGTAGGAGTTGCAGTTGAATAAGGATTCCGAATTTGCTAATAAAGTTGTGGTAGTCACCGGTAGTGGCACTGGAATAGGACAAGCAATTGCAAAAAAATTTGCTGGGAATGGAGCAAGTATAATTTTGCTTGGAAGAAGAAAAGAACCCCTAGAAGAAACACAATCTGCTTTAAAAAATATAATAGCCGACTCAGGTACTCAAGGAAAAATAAAGATATTTCCTGGTGTTGACGTTTCTGATGAAGCAGCGATAACGAACATGTTCAATACCATTTCAAAGGAGATAGGACATGTCGACATTCTTATTAATAATGCTGGAGTTTCAGGACCAGTAAAGATTTTTACTAACTCAAATTTTGCCGAGTTCAAGGAATGTATAATGATTCATTTGACGGGTACATTTTGGACAACCCTCAAAAGCATTGAATCCATGAAAAAAGGTTCTAAAATAATTACCATATCTACTTTTTTTACAGAAGAAAACAGATTTGAACAGAGGCCATATCGATTTAGAACACCTTACACCAGTGCTCAAGGAGCCAAAAATAGGTTAACCGAAGCTTTTGCCTGGGAATTGGTCCCTGATGGAATAAAGTCACTAGCAACAAATCCTGGTCCGGTTCATTCGGATCGTATCTATAAGACGGTATATCCGAAGGCAGCTGCAGAATTTTTACGTATTGGGGGCTTTCCAGGATTATCATCAATCGAAATAGAAAAAATATTGCAGAGGCTATTGAATGTTTTAGGGGAAGACGAGACTGCTGTTGATAAAGAAATGGAAGTAGTTTTACAAGAATTGTTTAATGAAAGGATAAAAAACAAGGATGATAAACTCAAACTATCTTCATCACTCAGAGACCTCTTTTCACAAACACAGGAAATTGCTGAAAAGATACAACTGAATACGAAGAAAATGATAGTTGACAAGGAATTTCTTACACAAGACGAAGTCGCAGACATGGTGCTAATCTTAGCATCTGACAAAATGAGCAAATTATTAAATGGCAAGATCGTACCAAATGATAGAGTATTTTACCCTACAAGACCAATAATTGGAACATACATTCAGCAAAACGAGATTAATATCTCAGATAAGGTCATTGTTTTGATAGTACACTCTTCATCAGAAAAAGATCATAAACGTGCAAAAATCATTGCAAAATCGCTTGTAAATAAGATAAAACAATTGGTAATCCTCACAAGAAATAGTAATGATTTGGTTTACTATAAGGAGTTTCATAGCCATTCTGTAAATTTAACTAATGAAGATTCTGTAAAGGGAATCTTTAAAGTGGTCCGCGAAAAATTCTCCACACTGGATGGAGTGGTTTTGTTGACTGGTGAATATGACTATGGCGTAGAATTAAAGTCCCTTGATAGAAAACAATGGGATCAACTGGTTGAAAATTACTTGTTTGTACCTGCATTGATAACTAGAGAATCTGTAATTAGCATGTCCCCAGTTGGCGCAGTCAGTGAACCATCTTTATTCAAGAATTCAAAGGGATCGATAACTATTGTTGGGCCAGATTCTCCTGTTGGTGATAAAATTTCTGGAGTTGTTAGGGCTAGGTCAGAAATATTTCGTGGTGCTCTGAGACCCTTCAATGCAACTGTTAATCAGGAATTGCGCGATGTTGTAAAATCAAATATAAGACAATACCTATTGCTGGCTGGCAATATTGATGGCTGTCAACCTGATGAAGGAAAAATTACTAAAATGATTTTAACTATTCTTTCACAATCAAATACCGGAAACAATCAAACCATATTTTATGTTGACGAGTCATAATAAGCGTGATAACTATATGTGGCCAATTGTTTCCATGAGTTTTTCTAATACCATAAAAAAACACATTAATCTTAAAGTCATACCTTATTTTAAATGAGTGATAAATTCGTCCTAGATACCAGTGTAATAATTGATGGTAAAGTTGCAGATATTATACAAGATAAAATCGAACCAAATAGCCAAATAATAATCCCCATAGCTGTTCTTGATGAACTGCAGGCACAGGCATCGATGAATAAGTCACATGGAATCCAAGGACTACTTGAAATAAAAAAGATAAGGGATGTATGCCAAGCTAGAAAAATAAGCCTAGAATTTATTGGAACCAGGCCAACAATTGAAGAAATTAGATTGGCCAAACATGGAAGAATTGACGCCATAATAAAAGATATAGCTTTAGAAAAAGATGCGACATTGATAACATGTGATTATGTTCAACACTTGGTATCAGAGGCACACGGGATTAGGTCAATTCATATTAGTACCTCTAAAGAAGATTCAGAATTACAATTTGAAAAATATTTTGATAGCGATACAATGAGTATTCATCTAAAGGAGGGTACTTGTCCATTTGCAAAAAAGGGTGTGCCTGGCAACTTGAAACTCGTACGCTTGGAGGAAAATAAACTCTCAGCAGAAGAAGTTCACAAAATCACAAAGGAAATTTTAGAACAATCACGATCAAAAAAAGGTTTCACGGAAATTAACAAGGATGGCGCAACGGTTATACAATTAGGTAAATATAGAATTGCAATTACTAAGGAACCCTTTTCAGATGGGCAAGAGATTACCATCGTTAAACCAATTGCAAAGTTGACATTAGAAGACTATGGACTGAGTGAAAAATTATTAACTCGACTGACATCGGATGTGGAAGGAATAATTATTGCAGGGCCACCAGGATCTGGTAAGAGTACGTTGGCAAGCAGTCTTGCTGAATTTTATGTAATGCAAAATAAGATTGTAAAGACGTTTGAATCACCTAGAGACTTGCAGGTACCAAAAGAAGTAACTCAGTATGGACCACTAGAGGGAAGTTTCGAAAACGCTGTTGACATTTTGCTGCTTGTACGTCCTGACTATACCATTTTTGATGAAATAAGACGATATAGAGACTTTCAAGTTTTTTCTGATATGAAGCTAGCTGGAGTCGGTATGATAGGAGTAATACACGCAAATAAACCTTTGGACGCGGTGCAGAGATTTATTGGGAGAATCGAATTGGGAATGATTCCGCAGATTCTAGATACAATTATCTTTATGGAAGCGGGAATGGTCAAGAAGGTATATGAAATCTCACTAACAGTCAAAGTACCATACAAAATGACGGAGGCTGATCTGGCCAGACCAGTTGTGGAAGTCAAGGATTTTTCAACAGGAGTAACGGAATATGAGATTTATACATTTGGTGAAGAAAATGTCATTGTTCCCGTGGAACAAGATAACAATACAACTCAAAACAATATCTATAAACTTGCAGAATCAAAAATAAAGGACGTAATACGACGTTTTGATCCTAATCCAGAGATATCCATCATATCAGATAATAAAGTTAGAATTAAGGTGCAAAAAGAGACAATCCCCAGAATAATTGGAAAAGGTGGAACAACTATAAGTGAACTTGAAGATATGCTTGGGATAAGAATAGATGTAGAAATGAAAACCCCTACACTTGGCAAAGAAGTGTATTTTGAAGTAAATGAGTCTGGTAATGGAGTTGTTATAAAGTTAGACGAAGCAACAATTGGTAACAAAGTAAATTTATACATTGATGATGAATTTATTTGTGCAAATCAGGTCGGAAAGAAATCAAGGATCAAAATAGACAAGAGATCTGAAAGTGGTAGAAAAATATTAAATGCTATTTTAGCTGGACAAAAAATAAAAATTTTTCAAATTGACAACAATTAATTCTTCATAGAAACAGTAAAAATGATAGAAATGAATTAGGTATTTTGCTATTTCAGGTAATTCTCTGGCATGGCCTCT